>JAKSCH010000461.1 GCA_022360695.1 Gemmatimonadota bacterium | reverse complement strand
GTGACCGCCTTCGTCGTCGTGGCTGTGATGTCGCTCGCTGCTCGCGTACACGAGGTGGTTCGCCAGGGGAGACCGCTCGCGAAGCAGGCGGACCCGCAAATCGTCGCCCACGCGGAGCTCGTACGGGTTGTCGAGCGGGACGAACTCGATCGGATAGCCCAGCTCGTGCGCGAAGCCATCGCTGCGGGTGCTCCCCACCTGGAGCAAGGCCTTCACGTGCTTGCTGTAGCGTTCGGTGGCGGCCTCTCCGGTCCGACCCTGGGCCGCCCGGACGGCGATCACGTCTTCGATCCCGTCGTGCACCAGATAGCCATCGAAGTCTTCACCGGACAGGTCGAACACGCGCGCGGCGGTCGAGACGCCGAGGACGTACGTGCCGGACGCTCCCGTCTCGAACTCGAGCACGGAGGTGTCGATCGAGTCCTTCTCGCCTTCGGCGTCCTCGGTCAGCTCGTAGATCGCGCTGTCACGCCACGCGGACTCCGGCGGGTGCCATCGACCCTCGGGCCCTACCAGGCTGACATCGAGCATCCGATCGCGCGTGATCGTGTTGTAGCTCAGATCGAAGTCGCCGTTGATGAGCTGCACGATCGCCCCCGAGTTCGGCTCGAGGAAGAAGCTCTCGAGCTTGAGGAACATCGTGTGCGCGCGCGCCGTACCGACGATGGCGAGCGTCAGCGCGGCGGCCGAGATGAGTACACGTCGATTCACCATGAGCTTGGCATCCCGTCTCTCGTGCGAGGAACCGTCACGACCCGGCCCGTTCAGCGTCTAGAAAGGTGGGTCCTGCGTTTCGCCCATCATACGGTCCCAGTGGTCCGTCGGGCGATCGTTGATCTGTAGCGCGTCTTCGTCGACCCAATAGTACTCGCCGAACGGGATGGCCTGGGGCCAGACCTGATCGAGCGTCTCGGCCTCGTACACGATCCCGTCTTTGACGACCAGATCGATGTCCGCCGTGTTGCGGATGTCGTCGAGCGGGTTCGAGTCGAGCACGAGCAGGTCGGCGATCTTGCCCTCGCTGATCGACCCGAGCTCGTGCTCGAGTCCGAGGAAGTGCGCCCCGTGCAGCGTTCCCACCGCGAGCGCCCCGAGCTCGTCCATCCCGGCCGCCGTCATCCACACCTCCCAGTGCGAGGCCAGGCCGTGGAGCTGTCCGTGCGACCCGATCGCGCCCCACCCGCCGTGCTCGACGATCTCGCCGAGCCCACGCGCGAGCAGCGGATAGCTGTAGTCGGTCTCGGGTCGGAGCATGCGTCTCCGGGTGGAGGGGATGAGCATCCGCCACGGGGTGAAGCGTCGCAGCTTCTCGTCCTTCCACACCTCGTACGTCTGGTAGAAGTACTCCTCGTTCCACGCCGACGGGCCGCCCACCATGAACGTCGGCGAGTACACCGCCTCGGCCATCCCCAGGAACTTCGCGGCGTCCTCGTAGAGCGGCACGTAGGACATCGGGTGCTCCCACCCGGTGTGCCCATCCATGATCATCCCGAGGTTGTAGATGAGGCTCCCGCCTTCCGCGGTGACACGTAGGCCTCGCTCGCGAGCCGCCTCCGTGACCCACTGCCGTTGGTCGCGTCCGGGCTGCAGGTACTCCTTGATCGAGATCGCGCCCCACGAGGCGAGCCGCGCGACGTTCTGGTGCGCGACGTCGAGACTGGTGATTTCGTTCTGGCGCGAGCCGTCGCCC
>JAKSCH010000526.1 GCA_022360695.1 Gemmatimonadota bacterium | reverse complement strand
TGGTTCGCGTACATGCCGCTCACCAACAGCGAGTACTCGCCCGGGCTGGGGATGGACTTCTACGTCCTGGCGCTGCTGTCCTCGGGGGTGGGCACGATCGCCGGCGGCGTGAACTTCTTCGTGACCATCCTGAACATGCGCGCGCCGGGGATGCGGTTCATGCGGTTGCCGTTGTTCACCTGGATGGCGCTGCTGGTCTCGATCCTGATCCTGTTGGCGTTCCCGCCGTTCACCGTCGGGCTCGTGTTCATGATGTTCGATCGGATGTTCGGGACGCACTTCTTCAATGCGGCCGCCGGCGCCGATCCGCTGTTGTGGCAACACCTGTTCTGGGTCTTCGGGCATCCCGAAGTGTACATCCTGATCCTGCCGGCCTTCGGAATCGTCTCCGATGTGATCCCGGCCTTCTCCAAGAAGTCACTGTTCGGCTATCCGGTGGTGGTGTTCTCGGGGGTGCTGATCGCGTTCCTCGGGTTCGGCGTTTGGGTGCACCACATGTTCTCCGTCGGGCTCGGGCCCGTGGTGAACGCGGTCTTCGGCGGCGCGACGATGCTCATCGCGATCCCGACCGGCATCAAGATCTTCAACTGGATCGCGACCATGTGGGGCGGGGCCATACGCTTCAAGACGCCGATGCTGTTCGCCGTGGGCTTGGTCGGGATGTTCACCATCGGCGGGCTGAGCGGCGTGATGCACGCCTCGCCGCCCACCGACTTGCAGCAGACCGATACGTACTTCATCGTCGCCCACTTCCACTACGTGTTGATCGGGGGGCTCGTGTTCGGGCTCTTCTCGGGCTTCTACTTCTGGTTCCCCAAGGCGACCGGTCGGATGTTGAGCGAGGGGCTCGGAAAGGCGCACTTCTGGCTCACGTTCATCGCGTTCAACGTCACGTTCTTCCCGATGCATTTCGCGGGGTTGCTCGGCATGCCGCGGAGGACCTTTACCTACGCGGCCGGTCTCGGATTGGACCTCTTCAACCTGATCTCGACCATCGGCGCGTTCATCTTCACGATCAGCTTCGTCCCGCTGGTCATGAACCTCTGGCGCGCCTGGCGTACGGGTGAAGAAGCGGGACCCAACCCGTGGGATGCCCCGACCCTGGAATGGACCGTCGCGTCACCGCCGCCGCACTACAACTTCGCGGTCATCCCGACGGTGGACCGACGGGACCCGCTATGGCACCCCCACATCGAGGCCGGGCTGGGCTGGGCGGGTGAGGTCGAGCCGGGCGGCGCGATCCCGCGTCTTCAGCCGGACGTGCCGCCCGAGCCGGTCCACATGCCGGACCCATCGTACTGGCCGCTCGTGATGGCGATCGGGATGCTGCTCATGACGATCGGCGGTCTCGGCTCGTTGGTCGTCGTCCTGGTCGGGCTCGCCATCACGCTCGTCGGGCCGTTCGGCTGGGCGTTCGAGCCGCCCGAGCGGGGGGACCACTGATGGAGGGGCCCACGTCGACCGGCGTCTCACACCGGAAGCTCGCGATGTGGACCTTCATCGGGTCCGAGTGCATGCTCTTCGGGACGTTGATCGCGACCTACATGATCTACCGCGGTCGAAACCTCGTCGGTCCCTATCCCGACGAGCTGCTCAACATCCCGTTCATCACGGTGACGACGTTCGTGCTCCTGATGAGCAGTCTCATGATGGTGCTGGCGCTCGCCGCCGTGGAGCGGAACGATCTCAAGGGCACCAAGCTGTGGCTCGGGATGACGGCCCTGCTCGGGCTGATCTTCCTGGCGGGGCAGTATTACGAGTTCAATCACTTCGTCCACGAAGGGCTGCCGCTCTCTCGCAACCTGTTTTCGTCGACGTTCTTCGTCCTCACGGGTACGCACGGCGCCCACGTCGCGGGTGGCGTCATCTGGCTCGGCACCCTGCTGATACGCACGCAACAAGGGAAGCTCGACCGGTCGAACGCCGAGACCGTCGAGATCGCCGGTCTGTACTGGCACTTCGTCGACGTCGTTTGGATCGTGCTGTTCACGCTCATCTACCTATTGG
>JAKSCH010000098.1 GCA_022360695.1 Gemmatimonadota bacterium | reverse complement strand
CGGAACCGGCAGCTTGTTCCTCAAGACGCACCCCAACTCGCCCTGGGTCTGGATGGACATGCCCATGAACAACGACCCGGAGGGGACGAGGAAAGTCTGTGTGTACTCCAAGGCGCGTGGCGAGATCGAGCGCTGCTGGCAGGCGGCGGATCATGGCGCCGTCGTTCACTTCGAGTACAACCGGGCGGGCACCGAGGTGTGGGTATCGGTCTGGGATCGTCAGGGCGAGATCGTGATCTACGACGACGCGACGCTCGAGGAGAAGCACCGCATCACCGGGGACTGGCTCATCACCCCGACCGGGAAGTTCAACGTCTACAACACCGCGCACGACGTGTACTAGACGATGAAAAAGCTCACGGTCGTACTGGCCGCGGCGTTGCTGTTGCCCGCCGCGGCCAGCGGGCAGGACACCAGTCTGGGCGGGCAGCTCCGGATTCGGTACGAGGCCCGGGATCCCTTCGCCGGTCCGACCGGAGATCTCGAGACGTTCATCTCGATGCGAGCCAGGGCGGACCTGCTGGCGGAGCTGTCGAGCGACGTCTCGGTGTTCCTTCAGATCCAGGACGTACGCTTGTGGGGCGAGGAGACGAGCACGCTCGGCGACTTCAACGCCGACAACTTCGATCTGCACCAGGGCTACATACAGTTCGAGGAGGACGGCAGCTGGTTCCGTGGTCGGGTCGGCCGACAGGAAGTCGATTTCGGCGGTCAGCGCCTCGTCGGAGCCGTGGGCTGGACACAGCAGGGTCGGAGCTTCGACGGCGTGCGGCTCGAGGGGGCCGGCGACTTCGGGCGCGTTCGGGTGCTCGCCGCTCAGCTCGGGAACTCGCTCGCCGCAGACGTGGATCGTGACGCCGAGCTCCTGGCGGGCTACGGCACCTTCGATGTGGCCGACGACCACGCCGTCGACGTGTACGTCATCGTGAACCACACCGACGCCGCCGACGGACCGGCCGACGACGGGACGGACCAGGTGACGCTGGGTGGACGTTGGGTCGGCGAGACCGACGGCTTCCGGTATCGGGCCGAGGGGTCCATTCAAACGGGCTCCCGCGCGGGCACCGACGTATCGGCGTTCATGCTCGGTGGCCGGGTCGGCAAGCAATTCGGCAACGCCACGGTCACCCTGTGGTACGACTACTTGTCGGGCGACGACGATCCGCTGGACGACGAGATCAAGGTGTTCGACACCCTGTTCGCGACGAACCACAAGTTCTACGGGCTCGCCGACCTGTTCCTGAACATCCCGGCCCACACGGGTGGCCAGGGGCTCCAGGATCTCGCGGCCAAGCTCGCGGTTCGACCGCACGACGACTGGCGGCTGGCGGCGGATGTCCATTCGTTCCGGCTCGCCAAGACGGGCGACCTCGGGTCGGCGCACCTCGGCGAGGAGATCGACCTCACCGCGACCTGGATGCACAGCGCGAACTTCACCATCCAGGGCGGGCTCTCGTTCGTCTTCCAAGACGACGCCTGGGCGGACATCGGCCGTCTGGACGAGGACATGGTGTGGACCTACGTGATGCTGGACGCGCGGTTCTAGTGCTCCGCGCCTGGCGGCGCGCGTGGGTCCTGGGGCTCGCCGCGCTTCTCGCGGGTGCCGCGGTCCACGCGCAGACAGCGCTCGTCGTCCTCGGCTCCGAGGAGGTCGCGGCCGGAGCGCTGGAGGAGGCGACCGGCGAGGTCTCGTGGCCCTACGGTCCGATCCTCTACGCGGACGATCCGATGGAGGCCGGGCGTGCGTTCGTGAAGGCCGAGGGAGTAGGAGTCGCCGCCATCCTCGTGCTCTCCGACGCGGAGCTCGATCCGGATCTTCTCGAACGCCTGGCGGCCGGTGCGCCGAGCCTTCGCGTGCGGGTGGCGCCCGCTCGGTTCGAGCTCGCGGCCGGTCGGTCATCCAGCGAGTTGGCGCGCTCGATCGAGCGCGCGGCGACGTTGTCGCTGGCTCTCTTGCTCGAGTCGGGAGACCTGGTCCAAGAGGGCACGGTGCTGCACCGACTGGCGGGCATCAACGTGACCGCGAGCCGCGAGCCGAAGACCACCTTCGACACGCCGCGCCCGGTCGCCGTCGTTCGGCGGGACCGGATTCGCGAGCGGTCGCCCGACAACATCGCGGAGCTGTTTCGCGAGATCCCCGGTCTCGACGTCGATGGGGTCGGACCCAACCAGCGCCGGCCGATCATTCGCGGCCTCAGGGGACACCGGGTGCTGCTTCTCCAGGAGGGGCTGCGGCTCAACAACTCCAGGCGTCAGCTCGACTCCGGCGAGCCCCCGGCGATCGGCGGTGTGTTCGAGCTGGATCGCGTCGAGGTCGTGCGGGGGCCGACATCGGTGCTGTACGGCTCCGACGCGATCGGCGGCGTCGTGAACCTGATCCCGCGCCGAGCGGCGAGCGGCGTGACCGGGAGCCAGGCGTACGGTGCGCTTCAATATCGCTACGGGTCGGGCGACGATCAGCACCGTGTCTCCGGGACGGTGTCGGGGCACGTGGGACGGCTCGGCTTCCATCTCGGGGGGAGCTACCGGGACGCGTCGGCGTACGACGCCCCGGCCGGGCAGTTCGGCGAGCTCACGCTCGCGCGCGACACGCGGGTCCAGGACACCGGGGTCGAGGATCTGAACCTCGGCGCGCGGATCGAATACCGTTTCGACGAACGTCAGGAGCTGTTCGCGCGCGTGGAGCGATACCGAGCGCTCGACGCCGGCTTCGGTTTCGTCGAGCCCGAGGATCTCGGGCTCGGTGGGTCGCGCGTGCAGCTCCTGTGGCCGGATCTGGCGTTCGACCGAATCGTCGCCGGATACGAGGGGCGAGACATGGGCGTGCCGATCGCGGATCGAGTGAGCCTCAAGGCGTATCGTCAAAGCAACGAGCGCGACTTCCTCACCGACGTGTGGGTACCCTTCGACTCGGAACTGCCGGACGGCCCTGGCGTACAGATCGCGAGCGAGAACTTCACCGACATCGACACGTACGGGCTGCGGGCCGAGGCCTCGAGACTGATGGCCGGCCGACACCTGCTGACCTACGGCCTGGACGTCCACCGCGACCGGTCGTTCAACACCGATTCGCGCACGGAGACCGTGGTCGGAGCCGGCCCGCCCGACCCGACCACGAGTGACACGCCGGGGCTCCCGAACGCGACCCTCCGCAGCCTCGGCGTCTTCGCGCAGGGCGCTCTGGCGCTCGCGCCCTCGCTGGATCTGACGCTGGGTCTCCGGTACCAGGACGTCCGCTCCTCGACGCGCGAGACGGCAAACCTCGATGAGCCGCTCACGAGCGCTTCGGAGGGAACACTGGTCGGCGCGGCCAACCTGATGGTCCGGGTCTCCGACAACGTGAACCTGCTCGCATCGATCGGACGTGGATTCCGATCGCCCAACCTGATCGAGCGCTTCTTCAGCGGGCAGACCCCGGACGGAACGGGAATCTGGCGGCGCAACCCGGATCTCGGCCCCGAGACCAGCACGAGCCTCGACCTGGGAGCGCGCCTGCGCACGGAGCGCGTCTACTTCGAAGGGTTCGTGTTCGGGACGTTCCTTCAGGACGGAATCCAGCTCCGAACGACGGGCGAGGAGGTCGATGGGTCGCCGGTATTTCAAAACGTCAACATCTCGGCGATCGATCTGTTCGGCGTCGAGCTGTTGGCCGGTTACGAGGTGGCACCGAGTCTCGTCATCGAAGGCGGATTCACCCACCTCTCGGCCGAGAACCCGGACGATCCGACCGACCGCGTGATGGAAGGCTACCGCGACCGGCTCGACGGTCGCCTACGGTACGGCGGCTCCGGCGATCCGTTCTGGATCGAGTACGAGGTCCGGCGCTCGGGCAGCACGGAAGACATCGCCCCCGGCGTGAGCCCGATCGGCGACACGATCCCGGGCTTCACGGTCCACGCGTTGCGCGGGGGGATCCGCGTGTCGAGCTACGGACGTCTGGGCGTCGCGATCGAGAACCTGGGGAACGCGCTCTTCGCCGAGCCGATCAACGTGGCGTTCTTCAGGCCCGAGCCGAAGCGGGCGCTGATCTTGTCGTGGACGATGGAGTTCGGGGGAAGACGCGGCGGCTGATCCGATGTCGTCGTCGGGCCGTCCTCAGGCGTCCGCGGTCAGCGACCAGAACGAATCGCGTAGACCCACTTCGTCGAAGATCGCCTGTCGCTCTTCGAGCGTTCGACGTCGCCAATCGCGATCGAGTCGGTCATCCCACCACCGACTCGCGAGCCGCCAGGTGGTCTCGGGATCGATCACGGCGCCTTTCGGATGACCGGTGCTCGCCGACCACGCGTCGATCTCCTCCTCCGACCGGAAGAGTTGAATCGTCGCTCACGTGAAGCCGATGTCCTCCCACCACCGGCTCGCGGGGACGGCGAAGTGGACCACACCGAGTCCGCCGATGAGCTCGCCGCGCTCGACGCGTAGCTCGAGCGGAGCTCCGGACACGGGGCACATCGTGGGTGCGAGCCCGTCTCGCCCCGCGACGGCGAGGATGCCGAGGGCGTCCCACACACACATCCCGTACCAACGATGCTCGCCCGCGATCACGGGGAAGGCCGTCGGCAGCGCGGCGAACGGATCGGCCAACCACAGGTTCGGGGATCCGGGCGAGAGCACGATGGCGTCGTGCACCGTCGCGAGATCGCGGAGCATCGCCTCCGTCTCGAGCGGCGGCCGACCGACGCGCTCGGACATCTCCACGAGGTCCGGCACCCGGTCGTTGGCGAGCACGAACTCGTAGATGAAGAGGCGGAGGTCCTTCTCCGCCTCTTCATCTCCACTGGGTCCGCCGTCGGTTCGTCCGCCGTCACGGAGGGAGCCGGCGACCCGGCGTCCACGGCGCACCGGCCGCTTCCAGCGCGGTCTCGAGCTCCGCGAGGTCGTCATCGAGCAGCGCTCTCAGCGCGGACGAGAATGACGCGAAGTCGGAAGCCGCGATCTCCAGATTGCGCCGGTGTGTGGCCGTCGGCGTCTGCGTCGTCCCGCCGTGCCCGTTCACGACACGGCCGATGCGGTTCATGATCGACGGCACGCTCGACTCGTTCAGCCGGCCACGCTCCCGATCGCCGAACAGCGCACGTTGGCGCTCCGCGATCTCCGCCGCGAGCGCATCGAGGTCCGCGAACAGTTGGCCTCCCGCCCGCGGCGCTTGGAGCAGCGCGGCGCGCATGTGGCGCAACCGATCCTGCGCGCGCCCCAGCTCCTCACCCGCGCTCGAGACGCGCCGCATCAGCTCGGCGGCCTCGCGTTGGAACGCGACGACCTCGGCGAAGTCCGCGCTCCCGGCCAACGCCGGCGCGGGGCGCACTTCGAACGTCTGTGCGCTTCCGACGTTGTAGCTGCTCCCGTCCGACACGATCAGAAGCTGAGCTTGGTAGGAGCCCGGAGCGGCGAGAGGCCCCACCGAAGGTCCCGCCCAGGGCGGGACGAAGCCGGGGACCGTCAGGTCGATCGGATCCGTAGCGGGATGACGCAGGTCCCAGCTCACCCGGTGCAGACCGGCGGTCGTCGGGCCCTCGATCCAGCGCACGACTTCGCCGTTCGCGTCCCGAACGACGACCAGGGCGCGCGGCTGACCCTCGACCGACTCGGCGCGGAGCGTCTCGTAACCCGGGAACGGGACATCGGCGCCGCTCTCGCGAAGCTCCCGCTCGGCCGCACGCCGGTCCTCGCTCGGAGTCGTGATCTCCTCCGCGAGGAAGTAGGTGAGAATCGCCCCGAAGTCCGGGTTCGAAGCCGTGTAGTCGTCGCTCCCGAGCGTCGGCTTGCCGCGAGCCTGCATGGGGACGAGCGGCACGTACCACCACGCGTCTCGTACGGGAAGCAGGCCGCCCTCGCCCGCCACAGCGCCGGCCGCGTAGTCCCGGAGCGGCGTGTAGTCGTCGAGCACGTAGAAACCGCGCCCGAACGTGGCGCCCACGACATCGTCGTCCCGACGCTGAATCTCGATGTCGCGGAAGGGGATGGTCGGCGCCCCGCCGAGCTTGGCCCAAGTGGCACCACCGTTCGTGCTCGTGTAGAGGCCGTTCTCGGCACCGAGGAAGAGGAGCTCCGGACGTTCGTGGTCCTGCTCGATGGCCCACCCGATCACGCCGTCCGGGAGGTCGCCCGCGATCGAGCGCCAGGTCCGACCGCGATCATTGCTCTCGAAGATGTACGGCGCGAAGTCGCCCGCCTTATGGTTGTCCGCGACCGCGAACACCGTCGCGTCATCGTGCTGCGAGGCCTCGACATCGTTGACGAACGCGCGGGGCGCCAGGCCGGGCAGTGCCGCCGCGCGCCGCCAGGTCGCGCCGCCGTCCTCGGTGACTTGAACGAGCCCGTCGTCCGTCCCGACGTAGATCACGCCTTCGGCCACGGGCGACTCGGAGATGCCCGTGAGCGTCGCGTACTTCGACATGGCGCCGTTGTCGATCAAATCGTCGACGCTCCACACACGCCCCATGAACTCGAGCTCGTAGCGATTGACGTTTGTCGTCAGGTCCTCGCTGATCGGCGTCCACGAGTTCCCGCGATCGTCGCTCCGCCACAGACGTTGCGACCCGAAGTAGAGTCGGTCGGAATCGTGCGGGCTGATCAGCACCGGCGTGTCCCAGTTCCAACGCTCGGGCGGGTCGCCCGGCCCGGGCTGCGGCTGGATGTCGAGCGCCTCTTCGCTCCGGCGGTCGTAACGGTACAGGTTCCCCTGCTGGGTCTGTAGGTACATCACGTCGGGATCGGTCGGATCGATCTGCACCGCGTATCCGTCCGCGCCCATCGGGACGT
>JAKSCH010000221.1 GCA_022360695.1 Gemmatimonadota bacterium | reverse complement strand
GGTCCGTGCCCTGCCGCGTCCAGTAGCGCAGCACGATCCGCTCCACGGCCACGATGTCGAGGCCGTCGCCCACGCGGACCTTGGGCAGCGCGTGGAGCGACGTGCGGATGCCGGTCGTGTTGGTCAGGGTGATCGTCGTCACGCCTCGCGCCCCATCCACCTGCTCGGTCCGCCGCACGGCGTCCGGCGAAGTCTACGACATGGAGGAGATGACCGCCGCCCACCAACAGCTCCCGTTCGGCACCCTTCTCCGGGTCGAGAACCGGGACAATGGACGGAGCACGGAGCTCACGGTGACCGACCGCGGTCCGTTCGCCAAGGACCGGATCCTCGACGTATCGCGCGCCGGTGCCCGGGCGCTCGACATGATCGGCCCGGGGACGGCGCGCGTACGCATCACGATCCTGAAGGCCGGAGGCGACATCGTCTCGGCGCGCGGCGGGTGCGTCGACGTCCAGGTGGGCTCATATCGCGACCGCGAATCGGCCGAGACCGAACGGGATCGCGCGCGGCGATCCGGTTTCCCGGCGCGCGTCGAACGCAACGGGCGCGTGTATCGCGTGCTCGTGGGTCCGTTCACCGAGGAGCGGGAGGCCGAGTCGGCGATCGAGGCGTTCGAGGGCTTCCCTCGCCGGTGCTCGATGTGACGCGGGGTGGAGACCGGTCGTGAAAAGGGGTAAGCCCGACGTCGCGTTCGAGTGTTTGCGATCCCGAGGAGTCTCGATCGCAGTCGAAGACTCGTTTCCACTCGGACGAGATGAAGGAACCAAACGGACGTCTCGAGCGCTGTGTGGGCGAGGAGTGCACGCGATCGAGTGCATGGCGTCCGCAGGAACCCGCCGGTAGCTTTGCCGACCCCCGGTCGGAAAAGCCTGCCTGCTCAGATGCGCGACAACGGTCCCGGATCTGACGAGTCGGTACACGTCGCGATTTCGGAGGTTGGAATGGTAGGGAGAAGGCTCACTCTCGGCGCGCTCGCCGTCCTGGCCGGTTTGGTCGGGCCCGCCGTGGAGGCACTCGACGCTCAAGCGGGTCGCTACTTCGGTCGCAACAAAGTCGTGTACCGATCGTTCGACTTCGAGGTGCTCAAGACCGAGCACTACGACGTCTACTACTACGAGGAAGAGGCCGAGGCCGCCGAGGTCATCGGGCGTCAGGCCGAGCGCTGGTACGCACGGCTGTCCCGCGTGCTCGGGCACGAGCTCCGCGAGCGTCAGCCGATCATCCTCTACGCCGACCACTCCGACTTCGAGCAAACCAACACGTCGGCCGGATTCATCGAGGAAGCGACGCAGGGCTTCACCGAAATTCTGAAGCGGCGGTTGGTGATGCCGATGATGGTCTCGATGGCGGAGACCGACCACCTGCTCGGTCACGAGATGGTGCACGCCTTCCAGTTCGACATGACGGGACAGGGGACCGGTGGCCCGGGATTGGATGTCCCGGGCGCGATCCGCCTCCCGCTGTGGTTCATCGAGGGGATGGCGGAATATCTGTCGATCGGACCCATCGATCCGTTCACGACGATGTGGATGAGGGATGGCCTGGATCTCGAGGATGGGTTCCCGACGATCCAGGATCTACAGAACCCGCGGTTCTTCCCCTATCGCTACGGCCACGCCTTCTGGTCGTACATCGGCGGAACGTTCGGGGACGACAAGATCGGGCGTATCCTCAATCTCGCGGGCCGCAACGGAAATCCCTACGCGGCGCTCGAAGCGGTGCTCGAGGTACCGATCGACGACCTCTCAGATCGGTGGCGGAACGAGCTCGAGACCTACTTCGCCGACGCCCGGAACGAGACGAACAGCCCCGACGAGTACGGACGGCGCGTGATCTACGACCCGGACGAAGACGGGTTGTTGAATCTCGGGCCCGCGCTCAGTCCCGATGGTCAGAACCTGATCTATTCGTCACAGCGCGATCTGTTCGCGATCGAAGTGTTCCTGGCCGATGCGAACACCGGCGAGGTCGAGCGCCGACTCACGAACAACGCGGTGGACCCGCACTTCGAGAGTCTCCAGTTCGTGAACTCGTCGGGTGAGTGGCACCCGGATGGTCGACACTTCGCGATCGCCGCGATCAACCGAGGCGACCCGATCATCAGCATCCTCGATATCGAGGGCGGTGGGATCGCGCGCACGATCGAGCTGGAAGGCGTGGGCGAGGCGTTCACTCCCACCTGGTCGCCGGACGGGAGCCGGATCGCGTTCACCGGGCACCGCGGCGGTTGGACGGATCTCTACATCCTCGATGTCGAGACCGAGCAGCTGACCCGGCTCACCGCGGACAAGTTCGCGGATCTCCAACCGGCTTGGTCGCCGGATGGCCGCTACCTGGCCTTCACGACCGACCGCTACACGACGGATCTCGATCTCCTCGTGGCCGGTCCGTACCAGATCGCCCTCTACGACATCGAGGCCGGGCAGATGGAAGCGCTGCCCACGTTCGACGACCAGTTCCGCAACTTCAATCCGCAGTGGTCACCGGACGCTCGCAATCTCTACTACGTCTCGGATCACGACGGGATCTCGAACCTCTACCGCATGGATCTCGCGTCGCGGGAGTCGTACTTGATCACCGATCTGTGGACCGGCGTGAGCGGGCTGAGCGGGATCAGCCCGGCCATCTCGGTGGCGAGGGAGACGGGCGACGTCGCCTTCAGCGTGAACAAGGGCGGCCCGTTCAGCTACGAGATCTACGTGATCGACGACGCGGAAGTGCTCGCGGGCGAGCCCGCCCCCGATCAGCTCGTCGTCGTCGACGCGTCGATCATCCCGCCACGCGAGCGCATGTCGACCGCCCACGCCGAGCTCCTCGGCAACGCGCGATTGGGCTTGGCCGATCCGATCACGTTCGAGGACGCGCCGTACAAGTCGTCGTTGTCGCTCGACTTCATCTCGCAGCCCACGTTGGCGTTCGGCGCGAGCGACTTCGGCGTGTTCTTCGCGGGCGGCGCGAGCCTCTTCTTCTCGGATCTGCTCGGCAACCAGACGCTCCAGACGCTGCTGCAAGTCAACACGAGTTTCGGGAACGTCATCCAGGGCACGGCGGCGTTGGCGGGATACGAGAACCTGTCTTCGCGCTGGAACTGGGCGGTGATCGGGGGCCAGGTCCCGCTCGTCACGCGCTCGTTCAACTTCGTTTCGGGCCAGCTCGAGGACGGTACGCCGATCAACCTGTTCCAGGAGCTCCGGTTCTTCGAGATCAACCGCGAGTTGACGGGGATCGTCGCGTATCCCTTCAACCGCAACTCGAGGATCGAGTTCTCGGGCTCGGCCCGACAGATCGACTTCGCGGCCGAGATCGAAGAGTTCGGGTTCCACCAGGTCACCGGGCAGCTGGTCATCGACAACAACACCGAGCTTCCCGACTGCGAGGAAGCCTCGCTCTTCTTCCAGGGGTGCGCGCCACAGTCGTTGTACATGGGAAGCGTGAGCGCGGCCTTGGTCTACGATTCCTCGATCTTCGGCGGCACCAGCCCGATCTGGGGACAGCGCTATCGGCTCGAAGTCGAGCCGACGGCCGGGAGCCTGAACTTCGTGACCTTGCTCGGCGACATGCGTCGGTACTTCCGCGCCGCACCGTTCACGATCGGAGCGCGGGCGCTCCACTTCGGTCGTTGGGGCAGCGACTCGGACGATGGTCGCCTCGGTCGCTTGTACCTCGGTCAGCCGTCGCTCGTGCGCGGCTACACCGACGGCTCGTTCCAGATCAGCGAGTGCGAGAGCCCGGGCGCCACGACCGGCGTCTTCAATTGCCCGGTGTTCGAGCAGCTGCTCGGCAGTCGCGTCGCGGTCGGGAACATCGAGCTCCGTCTCCCGCTACTCGGTGGGTTGGGCGTGATCCGCGCGCCGGGTGTGCCGCCGATCGAGGTCGGCGCGTTCTACGACATCGGGAAGGCGTGGGTGTCCGATGGGGATCCGAACTGCGCCGAAGAGCTCGCCTGCACGTTCTCGGAGCGCGATTGGGTCGACAGCGCGGGTCTGTTCACCCGAATCAACCTGTTCGGCTTCGCCGTCGGCGAGCTGGCATTCGCGCGGCCCTTCGACCGACCCGAAAAGGACTGGGTCTGGCAGTTCAGCTTGACCCCCGGCTTCTGAGCGGGCGCTCGGCGTGCGACTGATCCTGAACTGGCTGGTCAACGCGGCGGCGCTCTACGCCACGACGCGGATCCTCCCCGGGGTTCGCGTCGTCGGCCTGGAGACGCTGCTCGTGGCCGCGCTCGCGATCGGGCTCATCAACGCGATCATCCGCCCGATCCTCCGCTTCGTGACCTTCCCGATCACGGTCGTGACGCTCGGGCTGTTCTACTTCGTGCTCAACGGCGCGATGTTCTATCTGGCCGCCTACTTCACGCCGGGGTTCGCGATCGACTCGTTCGTGACGGCGGTCCTGGGTGCGATCGTGATGTCGCTCGTCGCGACGGTTCTCCACCTGTTCGTGAAGCCCAAGAAGAAGAAAAAGCGCTAGCCGATCAGCGGTAGTAGGGGTTCGTACCCGCGGAGTGGTCGGTCACGTCCTGGACGTCGACGATCTCCGGCGCGGCTTCCTTGATCATCTCCTTGATGCCCTGCGTCAGGGTCACCGACGCCATGCCGCACCCCTGGCACCCGCCCCCCATGCTCACGTACGCGACGTTGTCGCGGATGTCCACGAGCTGCACGCGCCCGCCGTGCGAAGCGACGCCCGGGTTGACGCGTTCCTCGATCACGCGTTGGACGCGCTCGACCAGCGGTCCTTCCAACGGCTCGGACCCGAGCGGCTTCACGTTGGGGTTCTCGAAGCGGAAACCGGAGCCCTGTAGCGACTCGACCCAGTCGATCTCGGTGCCCGCCAGGAGGTCGGCGCTGGCGGGATCCACGACGACATCGAAGCCGGATATCTCGAACGTCCGGTCGTTCGCCTCTCGCTCGTGCTCTTCGACCAGCGCCATCTCGTACTCGGGCGCGATCGGGCTTCGGTTCTGCACGCTCACCCGGACCGCGAGCCCATCGGCCGGGTCCTCTCGGATGAACGACAGGATCTGATCCCGTGCCGCGTCCGTGAACATCAACAACCGATCTTCAGACAAAGCTCATCTCCTACGGGGTTTTATCGAAAGCTCAATCACCGGCGGCGGCGCGCGCGACGAACAGCAGATTCGCGGGTCGCTCGGCCATCCGTCGCATGAAGTAGGCGTACCACTCGGTACCGTACGGCACGTAAACTCGGACGTTGTACCCGGCGCCCGCCAGTTCGGTCTGCACGTCCCGCCGAACGCCGTACAGCATCTGGAACTCGAACGCGTCGACCGGGACCGCGTGCGCGTCGGCGTAGGCCCGCGCCTGCTCGATCATCTCGTCATCGTGCGTCGCGATGGCCACCGGGGGCACGCCGCCCACGACCTTGCCCCCGGAGGCCCCATCCAGCAGTCGACGCGCGAGGTGCACGTAGTTGGCGTCGACGTCTTGTTTTCGCTGGTAGGCGACCGTCGGAGGCTCCTTGTACGCCCCCTTGCAGAGTCGCACGGCGGCTCGCCGGTCGACGAGCTCCGTCACATCCGCCTCGCTCCGGAGCAGGTACGACTGAATCACGACGCCGACCGCATCGGAAATCGCCGAGACGCGTCGAAACGCATCGAGCGTGAGCTCGGTGTGTCGTGATCCCTCCATGTCGATTCGGACGAACGAGCCCAGATCATCCGCGGTCCGGACGATTCGCTCGAGGTTCGAGGCGCACAGGTCCACGTCGATGTCGAGCCCGAGCTGGGTCAGCTTGAGACTGATCGTCGCGGCCACGTCGCTGCCGTCGACGTGCTCGAGACTCTCGACGTAGGCGGTCGTCGCGTGCTCGGCTTCCTCCTCGCGCGCTACGCTCTCGCCGAGATAGTCGAGGGTCACGCGGAAGCCCGAGCGATTCAACGAGCGCGCGACCTCGAGCGCCCCGTCGAGGCGCTCTCCGGCCACGAACCGTTCGGCGAGGGAGCGCGCGCCGCGCGTCCGCAGCAGCGCGTTCTTCAGCCCCTCCCGTTCGCTCAGGAAGAGCAGGGATCTGCGGAGCATGCCCGAGTGTCAGTCGGGGTGGGCGGCGCCGGACTCGTTCAGGGTGCGGCGGAGATCCGTGGCGGTATAGAGGACGATCGTGTGGAGTCCCGCGTTCTCGAGCGCCACTCGTCCACCTTCTTCGCGATCGACGAGGCCCAGCATGCCGATGACCTCGCCACGCGCGTGGTTCACGGCGTCGCATGCTTTGAGCGCGGAGCCGCCCGTCGTGATGACGTCTTCCACGATCACGACGCGCGCCCCCGGTTCGAAACAGCCTTCGATGAGCTGTCCGGCGCCGTGTCGCTTGGCGCGCTTTCGCACCGAGAAGGCGTGGATGGGGTTCTCGGATCGCCAGCTCTCGCCGGCGATCGCGTACGCCAAGGGATCGGCGCCCATCGTGAGCCCGCCGATCGCGTCCGGCGTCAGGCCGGCCCCACGGATCGAATCGAGCCCCACCTTGCCGATCAGCACCTGTCCTTGGGCGTGCATGGTGGTGGTGCGGCAATCGATGTAGTAGTCGCTCCGTGCACCGGATGCGAGCTCGAAGTCGCCGAGGCGGAACGACCGCTCGGCAAGGAGTTGACACAGCTGCTCACGAGGAGAGCTCAGGCGATCCTCCCAGTTCGTATGTCAGACGACCTTCCGGAGCGCGTCACCCGTCTCCGCGTCGCACTCCGCGCACAGCCCGTACAGCTTGAGCTGCCGCGTCAATACGTGAAAACCGGCGTGACTCGCGATCTCGGCTTGAAGACGGTCGAGGTCTTCGCGTTGGAACTCGGCGACCGACCCGCGCGACGTGCAGATCAGGTGATCGTGGTGTGCCGGGCCGATCCGGGTCTCGAAGCGCTTGAACCCTTCATCGAAGTCGTGCTCGGTCGCGAGCCCGACCCGCACCAAGAGGCTCAACGTCCGGTACACCGTGGCTTTTCCGACCTGGTGCCCAACGTCCGCCAGCCGCGCGGATACCTCGTCGGCCGACAGATGCTCGCCGGACTCGAACAGGATCCGCGCGATGGCCTCGCGTTGCTGCGTCACGGGGAGCTGGTGCTCCTGGAGGGCCGCTCGAAACAGCCCCAGCATGACCGCCGTGCACCCGAGCGGGGGGCGGGTCGTGACGACATCTACCATGTTCCCAAGACGACTCCTCGAATGCTCCGGACGCCCGACCGCCGGGTCGAGCGCCCCGTTCTCAGCGCGCTGAGAAGATAAAGGAGGCGATCACGCCTGCAACCAACCGGTCTCGAAATCGTCGGTCGCCTGTCTCAGCAGACGATCGACCGGCGACTCGGGGCGCGGCGTCAGGAATCGGTCGGAAAACGAGTTGAGCGCCCGCCGCATCGGTGAGAAGGAGACCGCCGCGTCTCGAAACAGACCGTCCAGCCGTTGCCGACGGGCGAACGGGTCGTCGGCGGCCAGCCGGAACCCGGTTTGACCCATCTCCTCGTAATAGCGGAGGTCGGGCCCGCCCTTGCGACGGACGCGACGTCCGATCCAGTCCGGGAACAGCCCCGACAACCACAGCGCGAGGTTGCCCAGGTGCGCGCGTAGTAGAAACGCCCTGCGACCGCCGGCGTCTCGCAGATCCTGCACGATGTCCACGAGGTACCGATAGTCGACGTCATCGTGCTCGGTGATACGATCCGCACGCCCCGCCGCGGCGAAATGGAGGAACACCGAGGTCACGTAATCGGCCAACAGCCTGCTCTCTACGCCGCCATCGAGGAGACTTCGCCGGAGAAGCACGTAGGACACGAGCTCGAGGGGAAGACGCGAAACGCCCGGCTCGTCCCGGATCGCCTCGGCCATGGCGGGGTGATCCAAGAGCGGGTCGATCCCGCGCTCGGCGACGAGCGTCTCGAGCGCCCCTCGGTCCTCGCCCGCTCCCGCGAGCAGTCGGATGAGCTGCGCAGCGTCATCGCGCCCGAAATACGAGCGTACATCCGGCAGTATCACGACCTCCTCCTTCCTCGGGGCACGTCCGCAAGTGTCGGTCGCGTCGGGCTTTCCCCTGAGCCCGCGGGGCGTCGCTTCCGCTCCGACCTGCACCGGTCGTGCCTCTGGAAGACGATCCGGGCCCCCGTTCGGACACTCCGTTCCCCCGCGAAACTCACGCGGCTACGTTTGGTAGTACCGATGTCGCGGACGAACGATCGCGCCGGGCCCATCGCCGGCGGACCAGCGGCCGGACTCGCAACGCGCCTACGGAAGCCAGATCATGCAGAAGACGAGACTCGTTCAGGCACCCCTGATCGCCTTGATATTGGCCGCCTGCAACTCCGCCGACGCCGATGCGCCACCGCTGAGATCGCTCGCCGAGCAGGATCCCACCGCGTCGGCGGGTGAGCCGACGGAGGCCGCCGAGCCCGGCGAGCAGGTGACGATCCGTGTCTCCGGCATCGAGGGCCAGGTCGAAATCGCCGACGACGAGGCCGAGCGCTCGCGCGGTCTCATGTTCCGCGAGAAGCTCGGCGAGAACGATGGGATGCTGTTCATCTATCCGCGCGAGCGGACGCTCGGCTTCTGGATGAAGAACACGTTGATCCCGCTCGACATCGCCTACGCGGATCGAGAGGGTCGGATCGTCGACATCCAGCAGATGGAGCCGCAGACGCTCGAGACGCACGATTCGGCCGCCCCCGCCCAGTACGCCCTCGAGATGAACCAGGGTTGGTTCGAAGCGAACGGCGTCGGGATCGGCGACCGCATCGAGTTCTAGGCGAGCGACCCGACCTACCACGCACGACCATCGGTGTCACGTGTCCATGTGCACCCGAATCCCCCGAGCCCGAGGAGAGCCCGCCCGTGAGTGACGATCATCGAATCGAACGCGACTCGATGGGAGAGATGACGATCTCGTCGGATCGTCTGTACGGAGCGCAGACCGAGCGCGCTCGTCAGAACTTCCCGATCTCGCAGCTTCGTTTCGGTCGGCGCTTCATCGAGGCGCTCGGCGCGATCAAGCTCGCCGCATCGCGCGTGAACCGCGATCTCGAGCTGCTCGATGCGACGCTCGGGCAGGCCATCGAGGACGCGGCGACCGAAGCCATGAACGGCGCGCTGGACGACCATTTCGTGCTCGACATCTTCCAGACCGGATCGGGGACGTCGACGAACATGAACGCGAACGAGGTGATCGCGAACCGCGCCATTCAAATGCTCGACGGCGAGGTGGGTTCACGCAGCCCGGTGCACCCCAACGATCACGTGAACATGGGGCAGTCCTCGAACGACGTGATCCCCACGGCGACCCACGTTTCCGCGCTCGTCACGATCGAGCGCGAGCTGCTCCCGGCGCTCGCGACGCTGCGCGACGCGCTCTCCGAGAAGGCGGCGGAGTTCGACGACATCGCGAAAGCCGGCCGGACACACCTGCAGGATGCGACGCCGGTCCGGCTCGGACAGGAATTCGCGGGCTACGCGAGCCAGATCGATCACGGGATCCGGCGGGTCGAAGCCACGCGCTGGTCGCTGTCGGAGCTGGCGATCGGAGGCACCGCGGTCGGAACCGGCATCAACACCCCCGCGGATTTCGGGAGCCGCATGTCGGCCGAGCTGAGTGAGATTCTCGAGGTCGAGTTTCGCGAGGCTTCGAACCACTTCGAGGCTCAGTCGGCGCGCGACGCCGTCGTCGAAGCGAGCGGGGCGCTCCGAACCGTGGCCGTGAGCCTGATGAAGATCGCGAACGATCTGCGCTGGCTCTCGTCGGGGCCGCGGACGGGTCTCGGCGAGATCGACCTGCCCGCCGTACAGCCCGGGTCGTCGATCATGCCCGGGAAGGTGAATCCGGTGATGGCCGAGTCGGTTTGCATGGTGTGCGCACAGGTGATCGGGAACGACGGCGCCATCGTGATCGGGGGGCAGTCGGGCAACCTCGAGCTGAACGTGATGATCCCCGTGATGGCTCACAATCTTCTCGAGAGCATCCAGATCCTCGCATCGGTGAGCGTGGAGTTCACCGAGCGGTGCGTTCGAGGGATCACGGCGAACGAAGCGCGCTGTCGTCGAAACGCGGAATCGACGGCCGCCCTGGCTACCGCGTTGGCGCCCGTGATCGGCTACGACAAGGCTGCGGACATCGCGAAGCGGTCGCTCGAGGAGGACCGCACGCTCCGCGAGCTCGTGCTCGAGGACGAGCTCGTCGATGCGGACGAGCTCGATCGCATCCTCGACTTCCGAGCGATGACCGAGCCCGGCGTCCCCTAGCCAGCATTCGGAGAACCCCGGACGGTCGCGCGCTAGGGGAGGAGCGCCTCGGGGAGCAGCCGATCGACGTTGAAGCTGGCGAGCCGGTAGATCTCCGCGCCATCGGCGGTACGCGCGAGCCAGTCGCCACGATCCTCATCGGCGAGCAACCGCAACGAGAGGACGAGTCGCCGACCGGTCACGTCGCTCTCGTCCGAGGCGAACGCGTCGAGGCTCGCGCCGGGCTCGGCGAAGTCCAGCCCGACGGCCTCTTCGTCGGTCGGGAAGCCACTCGCCGAGAGGCTGGGCAGCATCCGCAGGATCCCCACCACGGCCGTCGTGTCGGCTGGAGCGCCGTCGATCGACCACGCCGCGTCGTCACCACGCCGCACGACCGCTTCGACCCCGTCTCGCCGCAAGACCAGCTCGCGCACCATGGACGTGTCGACGCTGGCGATCAGCCGCACTCGCCACGCGTCGCGGTCCCGCGTCAGATATCCGCCGATCGGACCCTCGAGGCGATATACCGCGTCCTCGTCGGGCGAGCGCACGTGGTAGCCGCCCTGCGACAGATCGCGCGCGCCCAGGTGAAACGAGACGGGCCCGCCCGCCTCCGTGTACACCTCGATCCGACGGCCGGAGGACGATCCGACCTCCATCGACGCGTGGTTGGCGGGATTTCGAGCCACGAGGGCCTGCGACGTCAGGTCAGGCAGCGCGTCGAGCAGTTGGGTCACCTTGACCGAATCCGCTCGGTACCCATCGACGGTCCACCCCGCGGCCGCCCGCTCGAGTCGAAGCGTATCCCCGGCGGCCAAGTCGACCACGTCCACGCGCGTCGGAGGCTCGGTCAGCGAGAAGGCGAATCCGTCCCCGACCTGGATCGAGCCGGCCGATCCGTCGTCCCGAAACAGCCGCGGGAGATAGAACAGAACCGCCAGTCCGAGCAGAATCGCGACAAGCCTCAACTGCTTCGCGTTCATACCAGCGCTCCCCCTCGTTCGAAGACCGTCGTCTGGACGCGTCGCCGGCGGGCGAGCCGCATGATACCGAACAGCACGAACAAGAGCGGGACCCCGATGAGGTTGGCGTACTTGGCGACGTCACGCGTGATCTCGCTCGAGAACAGGAGCTGCGGGGGCGAGCGGTCCTTCGATCGGATCGAGATCAGCGCCTCATCCTGCGCCAGCCAATCGACGGCGTTCTGGAAGAACACCATCCCCGCGAGCCCGTTGGGTGACGAGCGGAGCACGCCATCCTCGATGAACGATGGCGTGCCCACCAGCACGATGCGGCCACCATCGGGCTCCGTGTAGGCGACGGCGAGCGTCTCGGTCGAGACGTCCTCGGGGCTGATGACTTGTTGCCAGTCCTGATTCGGATCGATCGAGATCGGACCCTGCAGCCGGCCACCCAAATCCGTCGTCGTCAGGAGCGGCGTCACGCGCGTGCTGTCCTCGACCTCGATCTGGAGCGGGCTGCCCCACTGGAACGTCACGGGACCGAGGCCGCTGACGATCGCATGATCCGACGCCGGCTGCGCGTCGATCCACAGCGGGTACGGAATGATCAGGAAGCCCAGCCCGGATCTCACCTGCACGTCTCCGGCGGCGCGTAGGTCGTAGGCGATCGATGGGACGACGCCGAGCCCCCGCGTCGACAACAGCGAGTCGAGCGCCGGGTTGAACAGCGGGCCCGCAAACAGCGATTGCTGGTCGACCTGGACACCCGTTTGAAGGACGAGGAGGCTCCCGCCGCCATCCAGGTACCGTCCGAGGATCTGCGCCTCGCTCTCCTGGAGCGGCTGGGTCCCACCCGCGATGACGACGACATCGATCGAATCCGGCACCGCCGTCGTCGTCGAGTCGAGCGCGAGCGGCTGAACGGTGTACTCCTCGCCGAGCCGCCCCGCTCCGAGCGTGAGGCCGGTCCGATCATCGAACTCGCCGTGCCCCGTCAACAACGCGACCACGGAGCGTTCGGTCTGCGTCATCCCCCGGATCATCGATGCGAGCCGATACTCGAGATCGTACGTCTGCCGAACGAGCGGGATGACGTCGCTCTCTCCGGCGTACTGGATCGCGAGTCCCAGGTATCCATCGCGGAACGACATCTCGTCCTGACCGATGACGTTGAACCGCGTGGCATCGATGCCGAGCAAGCTCGCCTCTTGTGCCGCTTCTTCTTCGTCGTCCGGGGAGAGCTGGATGAGGTTGACGTTGGCGCCGCCGGCCGCATCGAAGTCGCGCAGCAGGTCTTCGATGTCGCGCCGTAACGGTGTGAGCTCGGGCGGAAGCTCCGCCGATCGGAAGAACTTGATCGTCACGAGATCGTCGAGCCCGCCGAGCAGGTCTTCGGTCGGGCTCGACAACGTGTAGAGCTGGCCGGGCGTCAGGTCGACACGGCCGCGCAGCTGAGAACCGGCCAGCGCCGCGAAGATCGCGATCGCGACCATCCCGGCCGTGCCCATCCGCAGCCGTCCGTACGCTTCGCGGCTACGGCTCAGACGTTCGCGCATGAGCGAGAAGTACGTCAGCGCGAGAAACGCCGCGGTCACCGCAGCGAAATAGAGCACGTCCCTCAGGTCGATGACCCCGCGCGTCACGCTCTCGAAGTGCCCGAGGATCCCGAGCCGGCTCGCCAGCACCGCGAGGAAGCTCGGAAGACCGAGCACCACCGATGGGAGCCCGACCATGTAGAGGACGAAGGCGATGGTCACCCCGAGGATGAACGCGGTCACCTGGTTTCGCGTGAGCGACGAGGCCCAAAGACCGACCGCTACGAGCGCCGCGATCAAGAGCGCCGATCCGAAGTACTGCGCGATCGCGACGCCGACCTGGATATCCGCGCCGAACGAAAGACCGAGCGGTACGCCGAGCGTGCCGGCCATGGCGACGAGCAGAAACAGCAAGACACCGAGGAACTTCCCGAGCAGGAACTCGACGACCTCGACCGGTTGCGCGAGCACCAGCTCGAGGGTGCCGGCTTCTCGCTCCTCGGCCAACGATCGCATACAGACCGCGGGCACGAAGAACAGCAGCAACCACGGGAGGAGGCCCAGCATCGGTCGCAGCGAAGCCTCTCCCAGCAGATACGCGTCCCGGAAGAAGAAGAAGAAATTGATGACCAGGAAGATGACCAGCAGGATGTACGCGGTCGCGTGATCGAAGTAGCTACGGAGCTCCCGGCGAGCGATGGTCCAAATCGAGCGCATCATTCCGCCCCCTCGACCGATCCGGTCCGGGCATCCGTGGTGTCTTCGACGACGGGTTCCGAGACGGCCGCCCCGGCGGCGGCGTCGTGGTCGGAAGAGACGGTGAGGTCGCGGAACAGGTCCTCGAGACTCGCCTGCTCCATGTGGAGCTCCCACAGCGGCCACCCGCGCTCGGCGGCGAGCGCGGAGATCTCGACGCGCGGGTCATCGTTTCCGGCGCCTCGCACGACCGCTCTCGTTCGACCGGTCGGGCCCGGCCCGGCCTGCGCCGAGGCGACCGACGCGAGGTCCTCGAGCGCCTCGACGATCTCTCGCTCCGCCCCCTCGAGCTCGACGGTGATGCGTGCGCCGCTCTGTCCGGACACGAGCGACTCCACGTCGCCATCGGCGACGACCCGGCCCTGGTTGATGATCACCACGCGGGAGCACGTCCGCTGCACCTCCTGCATGACGTGCGTGCTGAGCAGGACCGTGCGCTCGGTCCCCAGGTGCGTGATCAAGCTCCGGATCTCGACGCGTTGGTTCGGGTCGAGGCCTTCGGTGGGCTCGTCGAGGATCAAGATCTCCGGCTCCGAAAGGATGGCCTGCGCGAGCCCCACGCGTTGTCGGTATCCCTTCGAGAGCTGGTTGATCGGTCGGTAGTAGACGTCCTCGATCGCGGTTTGCGCGACGACGTCGTCGGTACGCGCTCGAATCTCCTCGGCTCCCATACCGCGGAGCTTGCCCATGAACGTGATGTACTCTCCCGCGAGCATCTCCTTGTAGAGCGGATTCGTCTCGGGCAGGTAGCCGATTCGTCGACGGAGCTCGGTCGGGTGCTCGTCGATCGACATCCCGTCGATGTCGATCGACCCGGCGTCGGGCTCGAGATACTGGGTCAGGAGACGCATCGTCGTGGTCTTGCCGGCCCCGTTCGGACCGAGAAACCCGACGACCTCGCCACGATCGATCGAGAAGCTCACCTCGTCGACCGCGACGGTTTCACCAAACGTCTTCACGACATCTGTCAGGACGACCAGTGACATGGGTGCTCGTGATTGGAGAAACGCCCAAGGCGCGTGAAAACAGGGGGCTTCCGACGCTCGACCCGCCCCCGCTCGGAACCGTCGATCGACGGACCGGTGACGCTCGCGCCGAAAGTAGAAGCGTCCGTCCGACAGTCAAGTTCCCACCCCGGACGACAGCACCCGGTCGCCGTGGTATTTTCCGCGCTCGAGATGGGTCTGACAAAGGAGCGAGAGGGTGTCCCTTCGACGGTCTACGCTTGGGCTCGTTCGGTCGACGGCGATCTGCGCCGGGTGGTGTCTCGTTCAGTCGCCGCCGGCGCTGCGCTCGCAGGCCGCCGAGCCGCTGACGCTCGAGTCGATTCACGCGCGAGGCGACTTCTCGGCGACGAGCTTCTCCGGCACGTGGCTGCCGGACGGGAGCGGCTGGGCGGTGATCGAGGACGGCGCGGACGGGCTTCAGCTGACCCGCATCGACGCGGTCACCGGAGCCTCCGAGCCCCTGATCACGACCGCGGAGCTCACCCCGGGCGGCCAGGATCGCCCGCTTCGCGTCGAATCGTTCCGCTTCGCTTCGGGCAAGGTCCTCCTCTTCGCCGACGCGCAGCAGGTGTGGCGGGCCCGGACGCGAGGGACGTACTGGGTCTTCGATCCCGATCCTCGAACGCTCACGCCGGTCAGCACGGCCCCCGGCGGGCAGATGTTCGCGAAGCTGTCTCCGGACGGCGGGCGGGTCGCCTTCGTCCGCGACCACGACCTCTGGCTCACCGATCTCGCCACGGGTGAGGAACGGCGGCTCACGCACGACGGAAGCGAAGCGATCATCAACGGGACCACCGATTGGGTGTATGAAGAGGAGCTCGGGCTCCGCGACGCCTTCCGCTGGAGCCCGGATGGAGCGCGGATCGCGTTTTGGCAGGTCGACCAGAGCCCGATCCGCGACTTCCACCTCGTCGACGAGACGCGGCTGTACCCCGAGCTCAACGCCGTTCGATACCCGAAAGCCGGCACGCCGAACTCGATCGTCCGCGTCGGATCGCTCGATCTGTCGACCGGCGAGACGACGTGGTTCGATCTCGACCCGGTGGACGGCTATTACGTGGCGCGGATGGACTGGGCCGCCTCTCCCCACGAGGTCGCGATCCAGACGCTCAATCGTCATCAGAATCGTCTCGAGGTGTTGCTCGGTGACGCGGCGACGGGCCGAACGCACACCCTTCTCGTCGAAGAGGACGAGGCGTGGGTCGACGTCGACGACGACCTCACCTGGATCGAAGACGGCGACCGGTTCTTGTGGACGAGCGATCGCGATGGCTGGCGGCACGTCTATCTGTATCGGCGAGACGGACGTCTCGACCGTCAGCTGACGACCGGCGATTGGGATGTCACCGGTGTCCTCGGATACGATGCCGAAGAGGAGCGCGTCTACGCCGCGGCGGCCTACCGGGGGCCGCTCGGTCGCTCCGTGCTCTCGATCGAGCTGGACGGAGACGTCACGCCGCTGCTCGACGGCGACCGTGGGCCGTATACCGCTTCGTTCGGCCCCGCCTACCGACGGCTCGTCCAGACGCACTCGACGATCGAGCGGCCGCCGACCGTGACGTTGATGGAGAACCGAGGGGACGAAGCGCGCCCCCTTCGCGTGCTCGAGGACAACGCGGATCTGGTCGAGCGGCTCGAGCGCGCCGGTCTGGCCACGCCGGAGTTCATGAACGTGAACGCGGCGGACGGCACGCCCCTGAACGCGCTCTTGATCAAGCCCGCCGACTTCGACCCGGAGACCGCGTACGGGCTGCTGCTCTACGTGTACGGCGGGCCGGGCTCGCAGACGGCGGTGGATCGGTGGTCCGGGTCGCGCTACGTCTGGCACCATTACCTGGCTCAACAGGGCGTGCTGGTCGCGAGCGTCGACAACCGCGGGACGGGAGCCCGCGGACGCGACTTCAAGAAACAGACATACCTCAAGCTCGGTCAGCTCGAGACGGCCGACCAGCTGGCCGCGGTCGCCCAGCTCGGCGCGCTCCCCTTCGTCGATGCGGATCGAGTGGGGATCTGGGGCTGGAGCTACGGAGGGTACATGACGCTGCTCGCGACGCTCCGCAGCGAGGGCCGGATCGCCGCGGGCGTGTCGGTCGCCCCCGTCACGGATTGGAAGCTCTACGACACGATCTACACCGAACGTTACATGCGGACGCCAGGTGAGAACCCGGACGGCTACGAGCGGGGCGCGCCGCTCGGCTACGCCGATGATCTGGCGTCCGAGCTGCTCATCATCCACGGGACCGGCGACGACAACGTGCACCCGCAGAACACGATGCAGATGATCGAGGCGCTCGAGGCCGCGGGGAAGCAGTTCGACATGCGGCTCTACCCCAACAAGCGACACGGCATCGCCGGTTCCGGCACGAGGCTCAACCTCTTCGAGTACATCACGCGGTTCGTCCTTCGTCACCTCGGGTCCGCATCGACGCGCGCGGCCTGACCACGCCGATGGGTGCCGCCTTCGACGCCGGTCGCCGCATCCTCGGGCTCGTGCTCGTCGCGCTCGTCGCGGTCCCGGTCTTCTTGATCCTGGATCCGAACGTGTTCGCCGAGCAGCTCATGCGCCGCGCGGGAATCGAGCATTGGCGGTTCGCCTGGGGCCGCGCAGGAGGGTGGTGGACGGTGGGGTGGGTCGCTCTTTCGATCGCGGTCGCCGTCTTCACGCGCGGCGCGCTCAGTCGGGCGATCGGGCGGCTGGGGAGCCGGGTCGCCGCCCCGCCCGGCTGGCTCGTCGCGACGATCGTGGGCTCGGTCGGCGCCGGGCTCACGGCTTGGGTGTCGATCGCGGTGTTCGACGGCCGGACCGTCCTCAACGATGCGAGCGTCCAGCTCCTCCAGGCGCGGTATTTCGCGGAGGGCCGTCTCGCCGGCCCCCCGCTCGTGCTACCGGAGTTCTGGACGATCCAGTTCATGATCCAGACGGCCGCGGGCTGGGTCTCGCAGTACCCCCCGATGCATGCCCTGGCGCTGTCGTTCGGGTTCGCGCTCGGCAGCCCGCTCCTGACCGTCGCGGCGTTGGCGGGCCTGCTCGGGTTCTTTCTCGTGCTTTCGGTCGACCGTCTGATGCCCGATCGGCGCGAGATCGGGCGGTTGGGCGCCGCGCTCACGGTCTGCGCGCCGCTCGTGCTCGCACTGGCGGCGAGCTACATGAACCACGCGACGGTGGCCGCGTTCGCGGCTCTGGCGCTGTACCTCGCGCTACGAGCGGAAACGGGGAGCGCGTGGTGGGCCTCGGGGGCGGGCGCCGCCATGGGCGCGATGGTCACGACGCGACCCGTTTCGGGTCTCGTGATCGGCGCGGTCGTGACCGTCGGCGTTTGGCTCACCTCACCCGTTCTCCGGGGCTCGTCCGCGATCGCCGATCCGGCGTCGGATGCCGAACCGGACGACGATACCGACCACGTCGTATCGGTGTCTCGGCTCCGCAGCCCGTGGCTCCTCCGCCGACTGGGTGGGTGGACGCTCGGCGGTCTTCCGTTCGCCCTCGCGTTCGGTTGGTTCAACGCGCGCTTCTTCGGGAGCCCGTTCACGCTCGGCTACGCGGCCGCATCGGGGCCGAACCACGGGCTCGGCTTTCATGAGGATCCGTGGGGCCGGCCGTACGAATCGACGCAGGCGCTCGGCTATACCTCGACAGAGCTCGTCTCGCTCGGTCGCGAGCTACTGGGCGCCCCCTTGCCGCTCGCGGCGCTGCTCGGCGTCTTCCTGCTGGTGGCTCGACGGCTCGACCGCGCGGACCGGCTGTTGGTCGCCTGGGCGAGCCTCCCCGTCCTCGCGAGCGCGCTCTACTGGCACCACGACCTCATCTTCGGGCCGCGGATGCTCGGCGGCGCCGCGCCGGCCTGGTGCATCCTCGCCTTCGTCGCGGTCGTGGGGCTGGTGCGTCGGATCCGACCGGCGTGGGGCGCCGACGCGTTGACGCTGGTCGTGCTGGGGGCCGTCGCGTACGCCGCGGCCGAGGGCTGGAGGAGCCGGTTCGATCGATACACGCCCGCTCCGTTGCCGCGGGTGGAGCAGCCGAACGCGCTCGTGTTCGTGCACGAGCTCTGGGCGGACCGTGTGGGTGGCCGCTTGGCGGCACGGGGGCTGCGACTCGACAGCGTGCGGACGCTCCTCACGCGATACCACCCGTGTCAGCTCGAGGCGGCGTTCGCCGGCACCGAGCCGCGCGAGGTCATCGACGAGTGTCGTAGACAGGAGGCGTCGGACAGCTTGGGAGGTCTCGGCGTCACCAACTATCTGTGGCTCGACGACCTCCCGGGGATCCCCGGCGACGGCACCCTATGGGCGCGCGATCTGGGCCCGGAGCGAAACGCTCGGCTGCTCGAGGCGCACCCCGACCGGACGCCGATGTACGTGCTGCCCGACCGCCGCGGTGGCGAGTGGGGGCTCGTGCCGTATGAGCGGGGCGTCTCGTCGTTGTGGGGAGACCCGCCGAACGGTGCGGCCACGGGTGAGACCGGTCGCTCAGTCGTCCCCGGAGAAGGCGGCGTCGAAGGCGGTCGCTGAAGCGGGGAAGGCGAGCGCGCGGAGCCGCTCGGCGGCCTCGCGAGCGCCGTGCTCGCGCTCCATCCCGCTGTCCTCCCATTCGATCGAGAGCGGCCCGTCGTAGCCGATTCGATCGAGCGCCCGGAGGATCTCCTCGAAATCCACCCGTCCGCGCCCGATCGATCGAAAGTCCCACCCGCGGTCCGGGTGACCGAACTCGAGGTGGCCCCCGAAGACTCCGGAGTGACCGGGCACCGGCGACCACCACACGTCCTTCATGTGCGCGTGATAGATGCGATCGGCGAACTCGTGTAGGAACGACACGTAGTCGACGCCCTGGTACGCGAGGTGGCTCGGATCGTAGTTGAACCCGAACGCCGGGCGACCGCCGACCGCCTCGACCGCGCGCGCGGCGCTCGCCGTGTCGAAAGCGATCTCCGTCGGGTGCACCTCCAGCGCGAAGCGGACGCCGGCCGCGTCGAACGCGTCGAGGATCGGGTCCCAGCGGTCCGCGAACTCGCGAAACCCGGCGTCCACGTATTCTTCAGGGTGCGGGGGAAACGCGTACGCCGCCGCCCAGATCGGACTCCCCGTGAACCCGTTGACCACGTCGACGCCGAGCGCCGCCGCGGCGTGCGCGGCCCGACGCATGTCCTGCGCGGCGCGCTCGCGGACGCCGTCCGGGTCCCCGTCTCCCCAGACGCGGTCCGGCAGGATCGCGCGGTGCCGTTCGTCGATGGGGTCGCACACCGCTTGGCCCACCAGGTGGTTCGAGATCGCATGCACCTCGAGATCCCGGGCCGCCAGGATCTCACGCCGAGCGTCGGCGTACCCATCCTCCTCGGTGGCTCGCACCGTGTCGAAGTGATCTCCCCAGCACGCGAGCTCGAGCCCGTCGTACCCCCATGCCGACGCCTTCTCGGCCAGATCCGCGAGCGGGAGATCGGCCCACTGCCCCGTGAACAACGTGATGGGTCGCTCGCTCATGCTCCCGGGTCTCCCGGCGGGTCGTAGCGCGCATCGACCCATCCGCCGACCCGCGCGCTCTCCACCGCCTTCTCGAGGAAATGAACCCCTCTCGCGCCATCCCACACGGTCGGGAATCTCCGGGTCGTCTCTCCCCCGTCGGCGTCGGGTCCTCGGATCGCCTCGATCACGGCGCGATAGACGTTCGCGAACCCTTCGATGAACCCTTCCGGGTGGCCGGGCGGGAGTCGCGAGCCCCCCTGCGTCTCGACGTCCAGATAGGGCGCTCCGCGCCGGAGGATCTCCGCCGGCCCGTCGGCCGTCGAGACGCGGAGCGACTCCGCGTCCGCGTGTCTCCAAACGATCGATCCGTGCGTGCCGTACACTCGCAGCACCAGCTCGTTCTCCTCCCCGACCGCGATCTGCGAGGCCGTGAGCGTGCCCCGGGCTCCGCCGGTCCACCGTACGAGGACGCACGCGTCGTCCTCGAGTCGCCGCCCGTCCACGAACGTCGTGAGATCGGCGGCCACCTCTTCGACCTCGAGACCCGTCACGTACCGCGCGAGGTCGTGCGCGTGCGTGCCGATGTCGCCGAGCGCGCCCGCGACGCCGGCTCGCTCCGGGTCCGTTCGCCACCCGGCCTGGCGGTGGCCGGTGGATTCGAGCGACGTGGCGAGCCAACCCTGGAAGTAATCCAGCTGGATGCGGCGGATCCGGCCGAGGCGCCCCGACCGGACGATCGCGCGCGCCTCGTCGACCATCGGGTAGCCCGTGTAGTTGTACGTGAGCGCGAACAGGGGACCGCCCTCCGCCACGAGGCGGCACAGTGTCTCGGCATCCTCGACGGTCGTGGTCATCGGCTTGTCGCAGACGACCGGAACCCCCGCCTCCAGGAACGTCCGCGCCACCGGGAAGTGAAGGTGGTTCGGGGTGACGACGACGACGAAGTCGATGGGATCCGACCGGGCGACCTCGGCCTCGGCCATCGCGCGGTAATCGCCGTACACCCGATCGGGCGCGAGACCCAGGGCTGCGCCCTTGTCGCGCGAGGCCGACGGGTCCGAGGAGAATGCGCCGGCGACCAGGGCCGCGCCTCCGTCGAGCTCCGCGGCCATCCGGTGGACATCGCCGATGAACGCGCCGGGTCCCCCTCCCACCATCCCGTATCGAAGCGCGGGCACGGGACTAGTGCCCCTCCCCGGCGACCGACGCGGCACCCGAGCCGCGATCCGACCGCCGGTCCGAGCCGTACAACAGCCCGAACACGAGGATCAAGCTCGCGGTGAAGGGAAGGAGCGACCGAAACGACGCGCGACCGCCGTAGTTGTCCGCGGGCCCGAGGATCGCCGCCGCCCGATCGGCGAGGTCGCCCTCGATGCCCGAGCTCATGATCGCCCGGAGCGCGTTGGCCGTGGTGATGGGGGGAAGATCGGCGGTCGTGGTCTCCTCGAGCGCGGCCCGCACGGCGAGACCCGCGGTCTCGAGGTCCGGGGGCGCGGCGACGTCCGGACCGGGGAGCGCGTCGGCCGCCTCTCGGAGCAGCGCGCGCGTCTCGACGGTCGGGAGTCGGTCATGCCCGACGCGGTCGGCGATGCTCCCCATCCACGGGGTCGTGACCAAGCCGACGACCGCCGTCCCCACGGCCCCCATCAGCCCGAGACCGAGCGCGCCGGATCGCGGGACGCGCTCGGACACGAAGCCGAGCATGGTCGGCCAGAAGTAGCATACGCCGACCGCGAATACGGTCGCGGACGCGAAGGCCATGGCGACGGTCTCGGCGTAGCTGAGCCACAGCAGCCCTACGCAGGAGATGGCCGCGCTGGCGAGCAGGACGCCCGTCGGAGACAGTCGGTGGATCGCGAACCCGGCTTTGTAGCGGAGTACCGCCATCAGACCGCTGATCCAGGCGAGCACGAGGATCCCGGGGATCCCCCCGGATTCGAGAACGGGGGTGATCCACCGGTTCGGCCCGAGCTCGGTCGACGCGGTGATCGCCATGCAGGCCAGCATCAGCAGCATGAGCGGCGTGGCGAACGTCGCACGAAACATCTCGCCCATCGAGACGCCGGCCTTCACGCCCTCGGTGGGTGGGAACTCTTCGCGCAGCATCAGCCACCCGTAGACCAGGGTCGGGATGACGATGAGCACGATCTTGAGCTGCCACGCGTCGAGCCCGATCCGATCCAGCGCGTAGGCGAGCACCGAGCCGATGACGATGCCCCCCGGAAACCACACGTGGAACTGATTGAGCTTGACCGTCTTGTCGTCCGGATAGAGCGCCGCCACGAGCGGGTTGCACGCCGCCTCGACCAGACCGTTGCCCAGCGCGATCGTCAACGCGCCTATGAACAAGGACGTGAAGCCTCCGGCGAGGATCAGGGTCACGGCGCCCGCGAGGTGCGAGACGAACGCGAGCCGCATGAGCCGTCGCATGCCGAGGGTGTCGCAGAACGGGGCGAACAGGAGCTGCGCGACCGCGAACCCCCACAGCCCCGCGCCGGCGATCCACCCGATCTGGAGGTTCGAAAGCGTGAACTCCTCCTTGAGCGCGAGCATGATCGCGCCGACGACGGCGAACGCCACGGACGTCGCGATCAGCGAGATACAGCTCGCGAGGAACAGGCGTCGGGGACGGACCGCTGAGGCTGCGGACACGGCGGGCTCCATCATGAGTTGACCGGCCGCCACGCTAGCTTCGCCGCGCCGAGGCCCGCAACGCCTACCGACGCCCCCTCGACGGCGTCATGTTCACGCGTGCGAACGGAGACCCGAAGAGGAGAACCGCCGTGAAGCGACTCGTCTGGCTGACCGCCCCGCCGCTCCTGCTCGTCGTGCCGCAGGTCACTGCCGCGCAACAGAGGACGCCGTACGCGCCCACCGCGTTGAGCGCGAGCGACTACGCGCGCGCCGAGCAGTTCGTGTTCTGGAACGCCGAGAAGCTGACGTCCGGCACCTCCGTCGATCCCCGGTGGGTCGATGCGGCGCGCTTCTGGTATCGGAACCAGGTGTTCGGAGGACACGAGTTCATCATGGTCGATGCGGCCGCGCGGACGCGCCGCCCCGTCTTCGACCACGACCGCCTCGCGATGGCGCTCACGGAATCCTCGGATGAGAGCTATGTCGGCGATCAGCTCCCGTTCGTCGACTTCGAGCTCACCGAAGGGGGGATTCGGTTCTGGACCGACGCGACGGAGCGGTGGGAGTGCGACCTCTCGGCCTACCGCTGCACCGGGCCGGACTCGGTGGCACGCGTGACGGACGAAGTCGTGGCGCCCGACGGGGCTTCCGCCGCGATCTCACGCGACGAGAACCTCTGGGTCCGCGACGCGGCGACCGGCGCCGAGCGACAGCTGTCGAGCGACGGCGAGCCCCACTACGGCTATGGCGTCGCGCCCGAGGGGTGCTGTCAGGAGATCACGAACCGACGTCGAGGGTTCCGCCCGCCCGCCGTCGCAGAGTGGTCTCCCGACGGGAGCCGCATAGCGACGCACAAGTACGACGAACGCGGTGTCGCGGAGCTCCACTTGCTCGAGGCGGCGACCGGTCGGCCCGTGCTCCACAGCTACCGGTACGCGCTCCCCGGAGACTCGGTCATCCCCACGTGGGAGCTCTACCTGTTCGACGTCGACACCGGCGCTTCCGTTCGTGCGGATATCGATCCGATGGTTGCGTACTTCACGAGCTCCGACACCGCGTGGCACGCCGTGCAGTGGAGCGCGGATGGGGCGCACGTCTACTTCTCGCACCACGCGCGGGACTTCAAGACTCAGACACTGGTGGAGGTAGACGCGGCATCGGGCGCGACGCGGCCCGTCATCGTCGAACACGGCGACACGTTCGTCGAGCTGAATCAGCTGCGCACCCCGTACAACTGGCGCGTCCTCGAGGACGGGAACGAGCTCGTGTGGTTCTCCGAGCGCGACGGGTGGGGTCACCTCTACCTGCACGACCTGGGGACCGGCGCTCTGAAGAACCGGATCACGGACGGATCCTGGCTGGTCGTGGACCTGCTCCACATCGACGAGACGGCTCGTGAGGTCTACTTCACCGCCGTGGGGCGCGAGCCGGGGCGCGATCCGTACCACCACCACCTGTATCGGGCCTCGCTCGATGGCGGCGGCGTCACGCTGCTCACGCCGGAGGACGCGCAGCACGACATCTCCGCGTCGGCGGACGGTCGGTACTTCGTGGACACGTACTCGACGCGCGCGGAGGCCCCCACGACGGTGGTGCGCGACCGCGCGGGACGCGTGGTCATGACGGTCGAGGAGGCCGATATCACGCCGCTGCTGGAAGCGGGGTGGGAGCCGCCCGTGCGCTTCTCGGCCAAGGCGCGCGACGGCGTGACCGACGTCTACGGGTATCTGTGGCTCCCGCCCGATCCGGCGGATGGGGTCCGCTACCCGGTCGTCGACTACATCTACCCGGGACCGCAGATCGGTCCGATCCGGACGCCGGGATTCACGACCGGGCCGCGTGGCCAGGGACACGCGCTCGCGCAACTCGGGTTCATCGCGTTCGCGGTGGATGCCATCGGCACGCCCTATCGATCCAAGGCGTTCCACGATGGGTACTACGGGGACATGCGCGACAACGGGATCCCCGACCACATCTCCGCGCTCAAGGAGCTCGCGCTCGCGTACCCGATCGATCTCGATCGCGTCGGGATCTTCGGGCATTCCGGCGGTGGGTTCTCCTCGACGGACGCGATCCTCGGCTACCCGGACTTCTTCAAGGTCGCCGTGTCGGGAGCGGGGAACCACGATCAGCGGGGATACCACTTCCCGTGGGGCGAGAAGTACCACGGTCTGCTGACCGAGAACCCCGATGGCACCGACAACTACGACACGCAGGCCAACCAGAACATCGCCGAGAACCTCGAGGGGAAGCTGCTGCTTCACTACGGGACGCTCGACGACAACGTCCACCCGAACATGACGCTCCTGGTCGCGCAGGAGCTCATCGAGCACAACAAGGACTTCGATATGCTGGTGTTCCCGAACCGGAACCACGGGTACGCGCGCGAGCCGTACCTGATCCGTCGCACGTGGGACTACTTCGTGGAGCACCTCATGGGGGCCACCCCGCCGAAGGAGTACGAGCTCACGCAGCCGGATTCCTAGCGAGCGCGGACGCGCGTAGGGCCCCGCCGAGCACGTTCCCCGGCAGCAGGCTCGCAAGAAAGAGGAGGTGGTACCAAAGCGGCATCAGGTCCCAGCTCTGGACTTGGAAGACGATCCCGAGCGCCGTCTGAACGACGCCGAGCGCCAAGGCGCACGGGATCTCCTTGCCGCGCCCCACCCATCCCGTCACGTACCCCGCTCCGACCGAGAGCAGCGCGGAGAAGACGAGAAGAAAGACAAGCCACCCCGCGCTCGTGATCGGTCGACCGATCGCGAACGCATCGGGGATCCAGGCGAGAAGTCCCTGATTCAGGGCGAGCCACACGAGCGCCCACACGACGGCGCCCGCCAACACTGCCAAAAAACCGCGCATTTCGATCTCCTTCGGCTACGGCATCACGACCCCCGACGTCGAACCGCCTTACGCGTGCGTCGACTCATCCTGCACGCGCGTCGAATCGTACTGCGCGCGCGGCGACCCGCGACGCACCCGACGGGATTGCGGAGAGCCACAATACGTGATAATTTTATCACATGTCAACAGGGATAGAAGATCTCACCGTCGTGTGGAAAGGGCTCGCGAACCCGACGCGCCGTCGGATCCTGGATCTTCTGGTCGATGGGCCGCTACCCACGGGCGAGCTTGCGACCCGATTTCCGGATCTGTCGCGCTTCGCCGTGATGCAGCACCTGCGCGTCTTGGAAGACGGGGGGCTCGTCACCCGACGGAAGTCGGGGCGCGTGACCCTGAACCACCTGAACCCGATCCCGATCCAGCAAATCTACCGTCGATGGGTGGCCCGTTTTCAGGAGCCGTGGGCGGAAGCCCTCGTGTCGCTGAAAAACGAGGTAGAACGACAACCCGAGGAGAAACAGACGGGATGACCGCATCGAACCCGAAGCTCGATTCCGTGCTTTCGATCGAGATCGCCGCGCCGGTCGAGAAGGTCTGGGCGGAGATCACGAAGACGGGGCGCGTCCAGCGACCTCTCTACAACTGCGTGCTCGAGAGCGAGCTGAAGCCGGGCGCGAAGCTCCGGTACTACAGCCCGAACAAGAAACGCGTGTTCGTCGTGGGCGAAGTCGTGGAGATCGAGCCACCTCGAAAGCTCGTCCACACGTATGTCTTCACCCAGGCGATCGAAGAGCCCCCGACGCTCGTCACGTGGGAGCTCGATCAGCTCGAGACGGGCTGCAAGGTGACGGTGACGCATACCGGCTGGACCGACGCGCACAAGGCGCCGGAGAAGACCGCCGGGGGCTGGAACGACATCCTCGGTATGCTAAAAGACGAGGTCGAGCGCGGACGGATCTCGCTCAAGTGGAGGATCATGTATCGGGTCGGAAACGCGATCATGTTCATGATGCCGAAGAAGACGACCGTGGAGGAAGTCGAGAAAGCGGGATGGTAGAGGGAGGACGGCGGGTCGGGACGGGCCTCGTGAACGAGTGACGATCTCGAGCGCGAGCCGACCGTAGCCCTGCGATCGGTCCGGGCCGCGCGGGCCGTCGGCGGCGCCGACTTGTCGCGATCCGACGCCCGGCGCACGTTGCCGGCTCGACGACCCGACTCCAGCGGAGGCTCTCCATGTCGGCAGCGCGCGCTCTGTTCCACCGCCTCTTTCTCCTGACACTCGTACCCCTCTTCGCTTGCGGTCCCCGAGAGGCGACCGAAGACGGAGCGGCCACGATGGAGGCGCCGGCCGACGCCCCGAGCGCCGGGGTCGTGGCGCGCGGCGAATCGCTCGAGCTCCCGACCGAGTGGGATCCGCCGCCCGGGGAGCCGATCGACCACCACACGTCGGGCTTCGCGAAGACGCTTTGCTCGGCCGTCTTCATCACGGGGCTCGACCCGGCGGACGCCGCCGC
>JAKSCH010000414.1 GCA_022360695.1 Gemmatimonadota bacterium | reverse complement strand
GGCATGGATGAGCCCGTGACGCACCGGGTTCGATCGACCGTCCGGGGGCCGATCATCACCGACGTCGTTCCAGCCGGGGGCGTGGCGCTCTCGTTGCTCTGGACCGGCCAACGAGCCGAAGGCGCGACCGCCGCGGTGTTCGCGTTGGGACGCGCGCGCGACGAGGCCGAGCTCGTCGCCGCGGCGCGCCGGATGAAGTCGCCTCACCAAAACCTGATCTACGCGACCACGGAAGGTGCGCTCGGATACCGCATGACCGGGACGCTCCCACGTCGCGACGACGTCGACGCGTCGCTCCCGATCTCTTTCGAACGACTCCCCTCCGGCTGGACCGAGTTCTGGCCCGCCGATGCGCACCCGGCGCATCGCGATCCCGACAGCGACTACCTCGCGAGCGCGAACAACCTTCAGTCGCGAGCGTCCTACGGTCGGGTCGGGATCGACTACCCCGCGCCGTTTCGCGCGCGGCGCATCGACGATCGGCTGCGCGATGCGAGCGATTGGACCGTAGGGGACATGCGCGACCTCCAGCTCGACACGCACAGCCTGTGGGGCGAGCGGTTCCGGGGGCGCGCCGTGGCCGCCGCTCGTCGGATCGGGTCGGACGCGCTGGCGACGGAGTGGGAGCGTTGGGACCTGCGGATGGACCCGACGTCGGTCGGCGCGGCGTCGTTCGCGACGTGGCTGCTCCGGCTGCGCGTGGCGATCGCGGCCGACGAGTTCGGCGATGGCGACGTCTGGTTTCCCGATCTGGCGTTGATCGAGATCATCGAGGGGATGGACGCCGCTTGGATCGGGGGGACGGACGATGTGTCGGCGGCCCTCGCGGCGCTCGAAGAGGACGCGGCGCGGGGCGCGCTCGAGCTCATGGGTCGTGAATGGGGCGCGGTCCATTTCGAGCGCTCCGAGCACCCGTTGGGTCGAGTGGCGCTCCTCCAACGTATATTCGGGTTCGACGTCGGCCCGTACCCGGCTCGGGGCGGTCGTCATACCGTCCGCCCGGACGATCCGAGCCTGTGGGCGGCGCTCGACTCCACGGCGTGGTCGTTCCCCAAGACCGGAGCGTACGGTCCCAGCGAGCGGTTCGTCGCACACCTCGTCCCAGGCGAGCCGCGGGGGTACTTCCTGCTCCCCACGGGGCAGGCGGGGAACCCGTTGGACCCACATTATCGCGACATGGCCGAGGTCTGGTCCGAGAGCCCCCTGATCGAGCTCTCGCCGACCGGCGACGGGCCGGTCGCCTCGCGTCTCGTTCTGGAGCCGTCGGGCTCCCGGTGATCGTTGCCACCGCCGAGCCGGTCGCCTAGGTTTTTCGGCGCCACGGGAGGGCCATCCGCCGCCCGCAGCCCCACCCCAGGACCGTGAGTTGAGCACCGTCACCCCCGCGACCGAACTCCACGAGATCGAAGACGTGCTCGATCAAATCCGGCCCGCCGTTCGGGCGGACGGAGGCGACATCGAGCTCGTGTCGTTCGACCCCGACCAGGGGTTGGTATCGGTCCGTCTCGTCGGCGCGTGCCACGATTGCCCGATGTCGCTCGCCACGCTCCGCGCGGGGATCGAGCAGCGGCTGTGCATGGCGCTGGCCGACGTGAAATCCGTGGAGGCGGTGGAGTAGTCCTCCGCACACGCCATGACCGACGAACGCTCCGAGGGCCTACGCCCGCTCCCCATCATCAATCCGGACCGCCCGCCGGCGCCGGCCGGACCGCCGCCGCGCGGGAGCGACCGTGAGGCGGCGAGCCGTCACCCGTCGCAGGCGCCCGCCATGCCGGGGGTCGGCAACGTGGTCGCCGTGAGCTCCGGAAAGGGCGGCGTGGGCAAGTCGACCGTCTCGACGAACCTGGCCGCGACGTGGGCGACGCGCGGTCACCGCGTCGGGCTCCTGGATGCGGATATCTACGGCCCCGACATCCCGACGATGTTCGGCATCCTCGAGAAGCCGCGCATCGACAACGAGGAGGTCGTTCCGCTCGAGGCGCACGGCGTCAAGCTGATGAGCATCGGCTTTCTGATCGACGAAGACGCGCCCGCGATCTGGCGCGGGCCCATCATCATGGGCGTGATACGACAGTTCCTCCAGCAAGTCGCGTGGGGCGAGCTCGACTACCTGGTGATCGATCTGCCGCCGGGGACGGGAGACGCGCAGCTCTCGCTGTGTCAGCTCGTCCGGGTCGACGGCGCCGTGATGGTCACGACGCCACAGGACGTGGCCGTCGGCGGCGTGCTTCGCGGCATCCGCATGTTCGAGAAGATCGAGGTGCCGGTCCTCGGCGTCGTCGAGAACATGCGCGGCTTCGCGTGCCCGAGCTGTGGCGAGACCCACGATATCTTCGGGTCGGGCGGTGGCGAGCGCCTCGCCGGTTCACTCGACGCGCCGTTCCTGGGTGCGATCCCGCTCGGCATGGCGGTGCGCGAAGAGGGCGATCGAGGCGTGCCCACGTCGATCGGTCGCCCGGACTCGGCGGAAGCCACCGCGTTCGGCCAGGTCGCGACCGCCGCCGCCGGCCGTCTCGAAGAGGTACGCGAGCCCGTCGAGAGCTGAGCCTGGTGGTACGTTTCGAGAGCGGCTAGTGGCGCTCGATCTCCACGGCGACGAGACCCGCATCGAGCTCGATGTCGAGTCGAACGGTCGCGGAATCCCAGTTCGGACTCGTGTAGGTGTCGCCCGACCGCTCGAATCCGTCCGCGGCAAACGACGTCAGCAGCGACTGTCGCTCGATCCGGACACCGATCTCGGCCGGGACCTCGATCTTGAGCTCGCCCACGGCCATCTCGATCTCGACCGTCGCGTCCTCTTCCCAGTCGCCGGAGAAGTCCAGCCGCGCCTCGCCGATCAACGAACTGAACTCGAGGTGCTCGAAACGCGCGTTGCCGAGCTCGAGCGCGCTGAACTCGGCGGCGGCGGACTTCATCGTCAGCGTCTCCATCCGGGTCCCGTTCGGTGACCCGAAGCGCAGGCTCGCGTCGCTCGCCCCGGTCATCAGCTCGAGCTCCGTCAGCGTCAGCCCGCCGAGCTCGAGCCGCGTCTTCGACGCACCCGCGCCCACCTTGAGCGCCGTGGGGACGTCGGGGTGCAGCCGCAGGCTCAGATCGCCGAGCTCGCTGCCGTTCCGCGGGAAGCTCTCGAGGTCGAACTCGACGTCCCAATCGTCGAAGCGGACGGTCGCTCCGTCTCCGGATCCGTCGGTTACGGATGGCACCGCGAGCCGAAGCCTCCCGCGGTCTCCCTCCACCCGCCAATTGCGATAGGGCTCGAATCGCGAGCCGTCGTATCGGAGCCGGGCGTCGTAGAGAAGGAGCGCGTCGGAAGCGCTGAGATCGAGCCGGCCGGCCGTGTAGAGGATCTCGACATCGAGCGCGGTGATGTCGTTCACCTGCCTCGCCGCTCGAAACTGTCGCCACTCTTGCGCGTGGGTCTCGGCCACGACGACGAGCGTCGCGAGCGCGGCGAAGGTCGCGACGCGGAGCACCTTACGCCTCTCCATCCGAGCTCGACGGGTCGTCGGTCGATCCGCCCTCGGATGCGGGATCCGGGGGGGCGTCCGGGTCGATCTCGGCGCCATCGCCGAGGTCGACGTCTTCCGGTGCGGGCGCCCAGTCGACGACGATGCTGCGACCGCCCGCCCGGGTGAGCAATACGCTCCCGAAGCCGGCGGTGATGAGGACCCACGTGCCCACGCAGGCCACGAAGGCGATGAGCCCGCGGACCAGGTCGAGCGTGCCGCCGAGCACCCATGACACGGCGCCGGCGGCGAACGGGAGGAGGAGCAGGACGAGCCCGCTGATGACGTAGTAGTAGGAGTTGGATCGTCGGAGCCGTTCGAGCCACTCGTACCGATACCGTCGGCGCGCGAACATCTCGCCCGCGCCGTGGGCGACGCCCAGATACCCCATCACGGCGGCGAGCCCGCACCCGAGCACGAAGAAGGGCACGATCGGCCACGTGATGACGAGCACGACCATGACGAGCAACGCCGGGAAGAACAGCACCTGCCCCGCGAGTCCCATCGCGAACGATCGCGCGAACTCGTGCCGTACCGTATCCGACACGGTCTCGAGTCGTCCCTGCGCGAAGTACACCAGCAGCAGACCGAGCACCGCGAGCCCCACGAATGTCGAGAGCGCACCCATCAGTCCCTCGGCCGCGTGGCCGAGGTTGTGCGCGAAACGGGCGAAGGCGCCTCGGTCACGGGACGAGCTGCGCTCGGTGCGCTCGCTCACGGCGACGACCGGGCTCGGCGACTCGGGCGCCGCGGCCGGCGCCGGCGGGGCGGGCTCGGTCGGGAAGTCCGACAGGATCTCCCCTTCGATCACGCCGGTATCGCCGTCGAGCTCGAGCCCCCCGCCGACCTGAAGGACGTCGCCGTCGATGCGGGCGCCATCCTCGAGGCGGAGCGTTCCGTCCAACACCAGCACGTCGCCCTCGACCTCGCCGGCGAGCCGGAGCGTGCCGCTCAGCACCGCGACGTTCCCCTCGATCTCGCCGCCCCGGGGGATCTCGAAGTCGTCGTGCACGATCATCGCCAAGCGATCATCGATGCTCTGGCCCGCGCCGGACAGCCGGCCGAGCGCACCACGGAGCCGTTCGAGTCCGCCGCTGAAGTCGAACTCGAGCCCACCGGGCGCGAGCTGGAGCGAGGATCCATCGGCGCGCTCGATCGTAGCGGCCTCCTCGATGCCTTGGTCGGATGCCACGGCGAGACCGAGGATGGCATCGAGCTGCTCGCCCAACGCGCTCGCGGCTTCGTCCTCGCCACGCGCGCCCGACCCGTCGGCGAGCTGTCGTCGAAAGTCGACGAGTGCCGCGCGTACCGATGCCCCGTCGGCGCCGGCATGCTCGAGGAGCAACGTTCGCCACGCATCCGCCAGGCCCGCGCCCGACGCATACGAGGCGACCGTCGCGCCATCCACCTGGATCGCGCCATCGTCGAGTCGGATGCGATGATCCGACCCGTCGTCGAGCTCGATCCAGAGCTCCGCGCCGCCGCCGCTCGAGAACAACGTGACCGCCGACTCGGCGATCCCCGCGTCTTGCGCGCGGACATCGTCGATCGCGATCGTGGACGCCCCGACGGCGAAGAGCCCCGCGCCGAGCGTCACATGAAAGAAGTACCGTCTCATTTCGTCCCTTCGATCCTCAGGCGGCTTCGACGAGCACGACCGGTTGCGGTCGCGGTCTCGACAGACGCGCCATCGCCCACAACGACGAAAGCCCGAGCACGCCCGCCAGGCCCAGACCCCCGAGCGCCGTGATCAGGCTGATCTGATTCGAGATCGATCCTCCGGCGTCGACGAGACCGAGTTGATAGCCGAGCCGTCCCAGCGCGACCGCCCCGTCGACCGCGAGCGCGCGAACGCCACCGAGCACGAACCGAGCGACCTGAGCCGGAGCGACGCCTTGGGAGCCGAACAGCCAGAGGCACGCGGCGCCCATGATCGACACCGTCCCCGCGCAGGCGGTCGCGACGGCGAGCTTCCGTCGCCGAGCGAAGCGTCCGACGCGCTGCGGCCACGGGACCGGCAGCCGAACGCGGGTCAGCACGTCGGTCGCGAATCCGGGAGCGGGAGACGTACGGCGGAGCGCCGCGAGCTCGCGTTCCAGATTCGACCCGGGCAGCTCCACCCGCGCCAACACCGCGTCGGCGAAACGCGCCGAAGGCGCGGTCGACGAAAGCCGGGCCAGTCGCGAAACGAGCCCGCGCATCTCTTCGACCTCCTCGCGACACTCGGCGCAACTCGCCAGATGCGCCGCGGACGCCCCCGCGGGGGCGAGGCCGAAACGTGCGTCGGCGAAGCGCTCGATCTGTTCCGCGGTCAGGTGCGACACGGCGTCATGCTCTCCATCGGTGCTCGGATCCGCGGCCTTCGTGGCGCGTCTCCACGAAGACGAAAGGCGAGACCGGAGCCAAGTCCCGCTCTGTTTTGAGATACGTGCCACCGCTCAGGGCGGTTTCATGCGGCACATCGCGATAACGCCCGATGTGGCGCCCGGTTCCGGCCGTCATGGCTCGGTCAGATGAACGAGCGCGCTCTTGAGCTCGTTTCGCGCTCGGTGGATGTAGGTCTTGACGGTTCCGAGCGGGACGTCCATGACCTCCGCGATCTCGTCGTACGAGTACCCCTCGACGTGCCGGAGCAGGATGGCCGTCTGATACTCGGGTCGAAGGGCTCCGATCGCGACTTCGATCTCCGACCCGAGCTCACGAGCCTCGAGGAGCTCGTCCGGTCGCTCGTCGCTGGTCATGAGCGTGATCGTCGTCGCCGCCTGCTGGTCCGGCGTCACCGCGTCGGGAGCCCCTTGGATCGATACGAGATTGAGCTCCTTCTTGCGCAGGTGGTCGATCGTGAGGTTGTACCCGATCTTGAAGAGCCAGGAAGAGAACTTATAGGACGCATCGTAGCGTTTGAGGTTGTTGAGCGTTCGAACGAAGGTCTCCTGCGCGAGATCCTCGGCCAGCTCGCGATCCCGGACCATCCGATGGATCAGCGAGAACACCGGGCGCTCGAAGCGGACCACGATCTCGCGCGCGGCACGATCATCACCCCGCAGACACAGCTGAACGAGGTCTTTGTCGCTGTGGTCCTTGTAGCTCACTGGAGGTCCCGCGTCATGAGCGCGTGGATCGGTGTCCCGAAACCCGGTGTCGTACGCCCCAGCCTCGCCGGGTGTTTCGCATCGGGAACAGATACACGGACGATAGCCCGAGTAATCGCGGGTCCGCCAATGCGGTTCGCCGGCCGGGTCGGTCAGCGCGCGCCCTGGCAGTCCTCGCAGAAGAACGTGCTCCGCCCCGCTTGTACCAGCCGGATGATCGGCCCCTCGCAACGCCGACACGGCGCTCCCTCGCGGCCGTACACGTCGAGCTCGCTCTGGTACGAGCCGGAGCGTCCGTTCACCGCCCGATAATCGCGGATCGTGGTACCCGCCCGTTCGAGCGCCGCCGCCAGCGTCGTTCGGATGGCGCGACGCAAGCGGGCCACCTGCGCGGGGTCGAGCGTCCCCGCCGGCGCCCGCGGGTCGATGTGGGCGCGAAACAGGGCTTCGCTCGCGTAGATGTTGCCGACGCCCGCGATGCGGCGCTGGTCGAGGAGCGCGTTCTTGATGGGGGCTCGGAGCGGCGCCAGGATCCGCCCGAAGCGTCCGTCCGTGAACCCGCGGGACAAAGGCTCCGGACCCAGCCTTCTCTCGATCGCCGTCCACCGCTCCGGGGTGAGGAGGTCGAAGCCGCCCAGACGCCGTACGTCGTCGTAGAACAACGTGCGTCCATCGTCGAGTCCGAAGTCGACGCCCGGGTGCCGGAAGTCCGGCGCCCGGGGTCGCTCCTCATCGAGCGCGAACTGTCCGGTCATGCGAAGCTGGACGCGCAGCAGCCGCTCCGGACCCGTGGCTCCGTCGTCGGCGAGGAGCGGAAACAGCAGGAACTTCGCTCGGCGCTCCAAGCCCCCGAAACGCCGGCCCCGGACGGCGCGTTGAAACGATCGGCGCGAGGTACCGCCGAGGATGAGGTCTTCCTCGTGTACCCGGACCCGCTCGATGCGTCGCCCCAGCAAGGGTGCGGCGAGGTCGCGCCGGATCGTCTCGACTTCGGGAAGCTCCGGCACGGCGGCTAGGTCGCGAGCGGGGCTCCGGACGAGGTGAGGAGCTCGACCTCGGCCGCGGTCAGACGGTCGGGCGCGAGCTCGTGCCAACCGATGTCCGATCGGAAGTGGGACCCTTCGAACTCGATGCGCTCGGCCGCCTCGCGACTCCGTGCGCCCGCTTCTTCGAGGGTCGCGCCGAAGCCGGTGACGCCGAGCACGCGCCCCCCCGCCGTCACGAGCCGCTCGTCCTCGATGGTCGTTCCGGCGTGATAGACGACGACCTCCTCGGCCGGGAAGTCCGGCAACGCGATGACCCGGCCCGGATCGGACGTCTCCGGATAGCCGGCGCTCGCCATCACCGTGACGACCGCCGCCCGCTCGTCGGGTCGACACGCCCAGCCCGCGAGCGACTCGCCGCGAGCGACCCGGATCATCGCGTCGAGCAGGTTCGAGCGCATGAGCGGCAGGACGACCTGCGTCTCCGGATCTCCCATGCGGCAGTTGAACTCCACCACGCGGGGGCCCGTCTCGGTGAGCATCAATCCCGCGTACAGGAAGCCGCGGTACGGCGTCCCCGCCTCGGCCATGGCGTCGAGCACGGGCTGCGCGATGTCCTGGCGGACGCGCTCGATGAAGTCGGGATCGGAAGGGGCCGCCGGGGCGTACGCGCCCATGCCGCCGGTGTTGAGTCCCCGGTCCCCCTCGCCGACCCGCTTGTAGTCGCGTGACGTGATCAGCGGGACCGCGCGCTCGCCATCCGCGACGAAGAACACGGAGAGCTCCACGCCCCGCATGAACTCCTCGATCACGACCTTCGCGCCCGCGTCGCCGAACCGCGCGTGGACCATCATGGCTTCGACGGCCGCCCGAGCGTCGTCGCGAGTCTCGCACACGACCGCGCCCTTGCCGGCCGCCAACCCCGAGGCCTTTACGACGAGCGGCTCGTCGTGCCCCGCGAGGTAGTCGAGCGCCGCGGACGGGTCCTGGAACGTCTCGTAGCTCGCCGTGGGAACGCCGTGCTCGCGCATCAGCGCCTTGGCGAACGCTTTCGACGCCTCGAGACGGGCGCCGGCGGCCGTAGGCCCGAACACGGGGAGATCCCGCGTCTGGAAGCGGTTCGCGAGCCCCGCGGCGAGCGGAGCCTCCGGGCCGACGATCGTGAGGTCGATCCGCTCGTCGCGCGCGAAATCGGCCAAGCCATCGATGTCGTCCGACCCGATCGGGACGAGACGCGCGAGCGAGGCCATGCCGGGATTCCCCGGGGCGGCGAACAGCCGAGCCTCCGGCGCGTCGCGCCGGAGCCGATCCACGAACGCGTGCTCGCGCCCGCCGTTTCCAACCACGAGAAGCTTCACGCGCGCAGGATGTCGGTGGGGCTCACGCTCCGCAACGGGGTCCGTACCCCGCGGAGAACCTGCCTTGGTGAGTCAGGGGGTCGCGGGTCCGGCGCCCGGGCCGGGTGCCCGCGCCGAGCGTGTGGGCGGCGTGACCGGGCGCTTACTGAGCCTTACGCGCCTTGAACGCGTCGGTGACCTTCGTGCGGAGGCGATCCACGGCCGCATCGACTTCATCGAAGAGCTCGCGGGCCCCTTCCTTGTAGCCGCGCATGGCTTCCTTCAGGTCCTCGCGGTACGGTCGATCGTCCTTCTCGTCCCGACGCTGGTAGTCGCCATCGAGGATTTTGTCGTACGCGCCGCTGTCGATCCACTCGCGAAGCTCGGCGACACGCATGACCGCGAACGGGTGCGTCTGGCCCAGGATGTTGAGCACCTTGTACACGGCGTCCAGGAGGTCGCCACCCTGACGATACTCGTCCGACTGCGCGATGAACTCATCCAGGTCGAGCGTCTCGCCCCTCATGCCTCCGGCGAGCTGCATGAGCGAGGACATCGCGACCTCGGGATTCTGAATCGCCAGAAGCCCGGCTCGATCCGACGACAGCTCGCTCTTTCGATACCACTCCATGAGCGCCATCAGGATCGGACGCAGCGCCAACCCGGCGAGCGTGTATCGCAGGATCACGAGATTGAGGATGAGGATGAGCAGCGTGCGGTAGAGCACGTGGCCCGAGAGGATGTGCCCGACTTCGTGACCGAGCACCGCCTCCACCTCGTCTTGCGACAGGACTTCGAGCATCGATGAGTTGAGCACGATGAACGGCTCGCCGAGCCCGACGGCGCCCGCGTTCACGATGGGGGTTTGAGAGACGTAGACCTCGGGCGGCTTCTCGACATCGAGCACCGAGCAGACCCGCATCAGCCGATCGTGGATCCACGGGTACTGGTTGGGCGAGACACGGACGGCGTTGGCTTTGAACGCGAGCCGGAGCGCCCGCTCGCCGAACAACGCGAAGATCTTCCGCAGCGCGAGGTCGAAACCCGGAATCTTGCGTAGCGCGTTGAGCGCCGCGCGGTCCGCCGGGTGCTCCCAGGCGACCGCGCTGATCTGGGTCAGGACTCTCCGCTGCACGCCGTTCTCGTCTGCCATGTCGCTCCTCCCGCACCGCGGGCTCGAATCACCGTTCGATCGGGTGACACCGCCTACGTCAGCCTCGCTGACGCTGTTTCAAAGCGCTCGAGGTCGTGTCGGTTCCTCAGAGCTCGGTCAGCGCCTTCGAGAGATCCTCCACGAGATCCTCCGCATCTTCTACACCCACGGACAGACGAACGAGCCCGGGCGTGATCCCGAGCTCCATCTTCTTGTCCTCGGGCACCGAGGCGTGTGTCATCGAGGTCGGGATCGAGACGAGGCTCTCGACGCCGCCCAGGCTCTCGGCGAGCTGAAAGACCTCGGTTACGGCGGCAAAGCGGTTGGCCCGCTCCTGCGTCCCGAGATCGAAGCTCACCATCGAGCCGAACCCATCCATCTGAGTCTTGGCCAGCTCGTGCTGCGGGTGACTCGCGAGGCCCGGGTACCTCACGCTCTCGACCTCGGCATGACCATCGAGAAGCGCCGCCACCCGCGCCGCGTTCGCGCAGTGTGCGGGCATCCGTAGATGCAGGGTCTTGGTCCCGCGGAGCACCAACCAGCAGTCGAAGGGGCCCGGTACGCCACCGGTGGTCTTCTGTTGGAAGTGGAACCCCTCGGCGAGCTCATCGGAGTTCGTGAGAAGCGCGCCTCCGATCATGTCGCTGTGGCCGTTCAGGAACTTCGTCGTCGAATGCATCACGACGTCCGCGCCCAGATCGAGCGGGCGCTGGAGGAACGGCGTGGCGAACGTATTGTCGACGGAGAGGAGCGCCCCCGCTTCGTGCGCGACCGCCGCGCAGGCGGCGATGTCGGTGATCGTGATCGTCGGGTTGCTCGGCGTCTCGACGTGGATCAACCGCGTCTCGTCCCTGACCGCCCCACGGATCGCTTCGAGATCGGTCGTGTCCACGAAATCGAACTCGACGCCGAACTTCGACCACACGTAGCGCAGCATCCGGTCGAGCCCTCCGTACACGTCGGCCCCGCAGATCATGTGGTCGCCTTCGGAGAGGACCGCCTTGAACAACGCTTCGAGCGCCGCGAGACCCGCGGAGAAGGCGGCGCCGTGTTTCGCGTTCTCGAGCGACGCGAGATTGCCCTGGAGCGCCTCCCGAGTCGGGTTCTTGACCCGAGCGTAATCGTACCCCTCTCGCGGCGAGCCGACCGCGTCCTGCACGTAGGTGGATGTCTGAAAGATGGGCGTCATGATCGCGCCCGTCGTCGGGTCGGGTTGCTGGCCCGCGTGGATCGCACGGGTTCCGAAACGCTGACTCGAATGGCTCACGCGCGACGTCTCTCCTCGTTTGCGGTCGTCGGGGATGGGGACGCTCGGAAGGTATTCCCGCGGTCCGACTCCGGCGACCGACGCGGATGCCGGTCGGCGTCGCAGCGCGACACCCGCTCGCGCCCGTCGGGTCACGCGCGGTACTGAGGAGTAGATGTCGAAGCACCCGGCCGCGCTCCGACGGGTTGAGGTCGTCTTGACGCGGGATCGAAGAGTGGGACGTGTCCACCGTCGATCCGCACCGCCTGTACGTCCACCTCGCGTGGTCCACGCTCGCCCGTGTGCCGGCGCTCGCGCCCGCTCGCCGGGCCACGGTGGAAACGCACCTGCTCGCGAGCTGCCGCTGGTTGGGCACCGAGCCGATCGAGGCGTGCGCGCTCTCCGATCGCGTGCACTTGCTCGTTCGGGTGCCCTCCGTGCTGAGCGTGCACGACCTGGCGGCTCGTCTCCGGACGGACGTCGAGCGGCTGCTCGCCGACGGCGGTGTCGTCGTGCGGTGGGAGCCGGGGTACGCAGCGGTCACGGTGGCTCCCCGGGACGTCCGCCGGGTGCGCCGTAGGATCGTGCGGCTCGGTTGGCCGATGGAAGACCGCGGCCCCCTGACTCACCACACCTAGCGGCCAGGCACGGGGGGTGCAGGGACGCGTCCGTACCAGCCGCGTAACCCACGTCGACATGGGAGGGTACGGGTGTCCGAGTCGCTCATCGTCTCCGCTTCGGGGATCCGAGGCATCGTCGGAGAAGGGCTCACGCCCGAGATCGCCGCGCGGTACGGTTCCGCGTTCGCCTCGCACATCGCGGCACGTCGTGGGTCGGACGGATTCGTCGCGGTCGGGCGCGACAGCCGAACCTCCGGCGCCCTGTTGCTCGATGCCGTAACCGCGGGAGTTCGCGCCGTCGGGTTGGACGTCCGTGATCTGGGGATCGTGGCGACCCCGACCGGGCTCCTCGCCGTCGAGGATGCACCGGACGCGATCGGCGGGCTCCTCGTGACTGCGTCGCACAACCCCGCGGAGTGGAACGGGCTCAAGCTCGTGGCCGCGGAGGGTCGCTTTCTCTCTCCGGAAGACGGGGAAGACGTACAGCGTCGCTTCGGCGAGACCCTCGAGCTCGCGACGTGGGATGAGGTAGGCGATCGGCGGTCGCTGACCGGGGCGAACGAGGCCCACGTCGAGAGGATCCTCGCGCTGCCGGTGATCGACGTGGAGCGGATCCGAGAGCGACGATTCCGCGTGGCGCTCGACTGCGTGCGTGGCGCGGGCGGGCTCGTCGTCCCTCCGCTGCTCGAGCGTCTGGGTTGCGAGGTGATCGGGATCGAGCTCGAGCCGGATGGGCGCTTCCCACGGCCACCGGAGCCGGTGCCGGAGAACCTCGGCCCCCTGTGCGAGCTGGTGCGGCGGGAGAAGCCGGACGTGGGGTTCGCCGTGGACCCCGATGTCGATCGGCTCGCCCTGGTCGACGAAGCGGGTCGCGCCGTCGGCGAAGATTGGACGTTGACCCTCTGCGCCGAGCTCGTGGGGGGGCGCGAGCCCGGCCCGGTCGTCACGAACCTCTCGTCGAGCCGGTCGATCCAGGACGCCGCCGAGCGCGTCGGGGCCCCGTTCCACCACGCGCCCGTCGGCGAGGCGAAGGTCGTGGCCCGGATGCGTGAGCTGGGCGCGACGATCGGAGGGGAAGGCAATGGTGGCGTGATCTACCCGGGTCTGCACCTGACCCGCGATGCGCCGCTGGCGGCGGCGTTGATCTTGCAACTCCTGGCGGACCACGAGGTCGGGCTCGCGGCGCTCGTGGACGAGCGTCCGTCGTATCGGATCGTGAAGCGCAAGATCCCGAGAGGGGGACTCGAAGTGCCCGAGCTGCTCGTTCGTATCGGCGATGCGGCACCGGGAGAGGCGAGGCAGGATCGCCAGGACGGGCTCCGGCTCGACTGGCCGGACGGTTCGTGGGTACACGTACGACCGTCCGGTACGGAACCGATCCTCCGAATTGTAGCGGAGGCGCAACAGGAAAAAGACGCGCGCGACCGGGCAGATTGGGTCGAATCGTGCGTTCGCGGGTGAAAGTCAAGCAAAACGTATGTGTGGAATCGTCGGGTATGTGGGGAAAGCCGATGCCGCCCCGCTCCTCATGGAGGGGCTGCGTCGGTTGGAGTATCGGGGGTACGACTCCGCTGGCGTCGCGATCCAAAACGGCACGGGGCTCGAGATCCGCAAATCTGCGGGCAAGATCGCCAACCTCGAGCGTCTCGTCGCGCAGAGCCCGCTCCACGGTTCGACCGGGATCGCGCACACTCGTTGGGCGACGCACGGTGCGCCGAACCAGACGAACGCGCACCCCCACACCAACTGCAGCGGGGACATCGCGCTCGTCCACAACGGGATCATCGAGAACTACGACGTCCTCCGTACGAAGCTCGCCGAGCTCGGGCACGTCTTCACCACCGAAACGGATACGGAAGTCCTGACGCACCTCGTCGAGGAGTGCTTCGAGGGCAACCTCGAACAGGCGGTGGCGGCCGCGCTCACGCAGGTCGAGGGCACGTTCGGGATCGCCGTCATGAGTGCGCGTGACGCCGAGAAGATCGTGGTGGCGCGACGAGCGGCGCCTCTCCTGTTGGGCGTCGGGGAAAACGGCGACGCCGCGACGTGGGTGGCTTCGGACGTGGCGGCGATCCTCGGGCATACGCGACAAGTCATCTATCTGGACGACGATGAGATCGCCGTGCTCGGAGAGGGGACGTACGAGACGATCGATCTGAAGACGATCCACGAGCCGGGAGGCTGGACCCCGATCGAGAAGGAGATCAGCCACGTCGACTGGGATCTCGAGAGCATCGAGCGGGCGGGATACCCGCACTTCATGCTCAAGGAGATCCACGAGCAGCCGAACACGGTCCGCGACGCGACGCGCGGTCGACTGCTCGAGGAAGAGGGAACGGCGAAGCTCGGTGGGCTCGACCAGCTCGAGCTCGAGATCAACGCGGCGGAGCGCGTCGTCCTCACGGCGTGCGGAACCAGTTGGCACTCGGCCCTCGTCGGCGAGTACGTCATCGAGGAGCTGGCGCGGCTCCCGGTCGAAGTCGAGTACGCCTCGGAGTTTCGGTATCGGAATCCCGTCATCCCCCCCAACACGCTGGTCGGTGGGATCTCGCAGTCGGGGGAGACCGCGGACACGCTCGCGGCGATCCGGGAGGCGAAGCGGCTCGGCGCCGCGACGTTCGGGATCGTGAACGTGGTCGGATCGACCATCGCCCGTGAAACCGACGCCGGCGTCTACACGCACGCCGGTCCCGAGATCGGCGTCGCCTCGACGAAGGCGTTCGTCGCCCAGGTCACGGCCCTCACGCTCATCGGTCTGATGATCGCGCGTCGACGCGGCATGTCGATCGAGGAAGGCCGCGCGATCGTCCGCGCCCTCCGGGAGTTGCCGGGACTGATCGAGGAGGTCCTCGCGACCGAGGGCGATATCCGCATGATCGCGGAGCAGTACCGGGAGTCCGCGAACTTCCTGTACCTGGGACGGGGGCCGAACTTCCCGATCGCGCTGGAAGGCGCGCTGAAGCTGAAAGAGATCAGCTATATCCACGCGGAGGGCTATCCGGCGGCCGAGATGAAGCACGGTCCGATCGCGCTCATCGACGAGGAGATGCCGGTCGTGTTCATGGCGCCGCAGGACTCCGTCTACTCGAAGGTCCTCCTCAACATCGAGGAGGTGAAGACGCGAGGTGGCCGGGTCATCGCGCTCGTGACGAACGGCGACCAGAACCTGACGGACAAGGTCGACCACCTGATCCGCGTGCCCAAGACGCACCGGCTCCTACAGCCGATCCTCAACGTGATCCCGCTGCAGCTCCTGGCCTATTACATCGCGGTCCTGCGCGACTGCGACGTCGATCAGCCCCGCAACCTCGCCAAGAGCGTCACGGTCGAGTAGCGCCGAGAGGCCCGGCCGCCGCCGGCGGCCGACTCGCAGCTGGTCCGGACGTCAGGTTCGGCTCATCCGCCTCGTCGTGGGGTTACAGGCGTCGAGCGCGAACCCTATCTTCAACGAAGTGTGGCGGTGTGGTCGGCGGTGGCAGCGCGAACTCGCCTCGTACGGGGGTCGGATGCCCAGCGCGTACCTCCAATCGGTCAAGGATCAGGTGGCGAAGTACGCGGGGACGCTCCGTGACGTAATCATCCTCGCCCCCGTCTACGGCATGTTGATGTTCACGCTCATGAGGGACCCGCGACTCACGCAGAGGCAGCGGCTCCTGGTGGACGCGGCCATCGCCTACCTCGTGAGTCCGGACGACGTGATCCCGGAGGACGAGGTCGGACCGTATGGGTATCTGGACGACGTGTTCTGCTGCGCCTATGTCGCGCACCGGATCGGAGAGGAGCTTGGCTGGGATGTCGTGGAGGAACACTGGACCGGCGATCGGAGCGCGCTCGAAGTCTCTCGGGCCGTGCTCGCGCGCGAGCAGGAGATGCTGGGGGATGCGGGTGACGACATCCTCCGCTTCGCCGGCCTGCTCGAGTCCACCGCGGATCCGGAGGCGAACGCCGCCCGCATCGCGCTCGAGGTGGGCTGACGCGATCGCGTCCCGCACGGGTCGCCTCGTCGTCCTGTGCTGCGCGGCGCTGACCATGCTCCCCGCCGGCCTGACCGCGCAGTACCGGATCGTGTCTCCCTCAGGGGCCGTCATCGAGTTCGAGCCCGATCGGCTCCTCGAATATCGCGACCGATCCGACTCGCTCCGGACCGACCTCGAAGAGGACCCCGAGGTGCTCTACTACACCGACTTCGGTCGCGACCTGGAGCCGGAGGACGTCGAAGATGCGCTCCCGTGGAACGCGATCGAGGTCGTGACCGACTCGCTGGCCGCGCTCGTCATGCCCGGCAACCTCCGCGAGGCGCAGCGCGCCTACATCAGCTACGCCGTGCTCCGAATGCACGCCGTGCGACAGGATCCCGACGTTCCGTGCGAGGAGATCGCGGAGCGCGAGCTGTTCGCCGTCGAGGGGTTCGTCGACGGTTGGATCGCGGCCCGGACGTTGTTCGGCGGCCCGGCGTACGGACCGCTCGATGAGCTCGCGTTCGCGCGCGAGGCCGGCGTCCTCCCGGGGCTCGTCGCGGACCGCTCGAATCGCCAGCTTGCGGGCTGCTTGGAGGTTTGGCGCGACCGGACGTCCGAGGAGATCGCGGCGTACCGCGCCTGGCGAACCGAACGGTATCTCGAGGGCGGATGACCCTCCGTTTCCACAATTCGCTCACGCGTCGACTCGAACCGTTCGAACCGATCGAGCCGGGTCGGGTCCGCATGTACACGTGCGGCCCGACCGTCTACGACCGGGCGCACGTCGGGAACTTCCGGGCCTTTCTCTGGGAGGACCTCCTCCGTCGCTACCTAGAGTGGAAGGGGCTCCACGTCGAGCAGGTCATGAACCTGACCGACGTGGATGACCGGACGATCACCGCGTCGCGGGAGCGCGGAGTCCCACTCGCCGAAGTCACCGAGCCCGTGATCGAGATGTTCCTCGAGGACTGGGAGACGCTCGGGCTCGAGGACGTCGAGTACCGCCCGCGCGCCACCGAGCACGTCGATGGGATGATCCGGCTCATCGAGCGTCTGACCGACCGCGGGCTCACGTACGAGAGCGACGGTTCGATCTACTTCCCGATCGCGAAATTCCCCGGGTACGGGCGGCTCGCGAACCTCGACCCGGAAGCGCTACAGACGACCGAACGCGCCGAGGGAGATGAGGAATACGACAAGGACGACCCTCGCGACTTCGTGCTCTGGAAAGGGGGCGAGCGCGAGGAGGGCGACGTAGCGGTGTGGGACTCCCCGTGGGGGAGCGGTCGCCCCGGCTGGCACCTCGAGTGCTCGGCGATGGCGATGGAGTACCTGGGAGAGACGCTCGACATCCACACGGGCGGGGTCGACAACCTGTTCCCGCACCACACCAACGAGATCGCCCAATCCGAAGGAGCGACGGGCCGGACGTTCGCGAATCTCTGGCTCCACGCGGCGCACCTGCTCGTCGAGGGCGAGAAGATGTCCAAGTCCCTCGGAAACTGCTACACGATCCCCGAGCTCGTGGAGCGCGGCCACCCGCCGTCGGCGATCCGATACCTGCTGCTGAGTGGGCACTATCGGTCGCAGCTCAACTTCACGTTCGATGGGTTGACTGCTGCGGCCAAAAACGTGGACCGGTTGTTCGACGTTCGGGGGCGCCTGCGATCCGCGATCGATCGAGGGGTGGCCGATGGGGGAACGCTGCTCGCCGCGGCCTCGAAGGCTCGGACCGAGTTCGAGGCCGCCATGGACGACGACCTGAACGTCAGTGAAGCGCTCGCGGCCGTCTTCACCCTCGTCCGAGAAGCGAATCAACAGCTGGATGCGGCCGCCCCACGAGCGCCCGAGGGATCGGAAGAGGTCCTCGCGTTCCTCGACGGCTTCGAGCGCGTGTTCGGGGTGCTGACGGTGCGCGAAGGGGAGACGGCGACCGCGGATGAGGATCTGATCTCATGGGCCGAGGAACGCGTCACGGCGCGCGAGAAGGCGCGCGCGGCCCGGGACTTCGACGCGGCGGACGCGATCCGCGCGGAGCTCGAGGAGAAGGGGATCGTCATCAAGGATGCGGTCGAGAGCACGACCGTCGTGATCGGCGGGAGCGGCGGGCAGACGATCGTGATTCCGAAGCCCGCTAAGTAGCCGAAAAACCCGCGGGTTCCCGCCGCGCAGAGCCGGTTGACGCCTCTCAACGCCGCCGATACGTTATTCGACTGTTTACGGAAGGGTCGCTGGCGTAGCTCAACCGGTAGAGCGTCGGATTTGTAATCCGGAGGTTGTGGGTTCGAGCCCCACCGCCAGCTCGGTCGAGTCGACGTACATCAGCAGCCCCGGAGCGGTAGGACGGAAGCCTCTCCCTCGGGCATCGGGGACCGACGGTGGGGTACCGAAGCGGCCAAACGGGGCAGACTGTAAATCTGCTGGCTTATGCCTTCGGAGGTTCGAATCCTCCCCCCACCATTTTTGCCGTTCACTTCAGCCGTAGGGGACGAAGCTCAAGAGCGCGAGACTCGAAGCTGACCGCGCGCTCGACCCATACGTGACAACGCAGACCCAGGAGAAGCAAGGGTGGCGAAGGAAAAGTTTGAGCGAACGAAGCCGCACGTGAACGTGGGAACGATCGGGCACGTGGACCACGGGAAGACGACGTTGACGGCGGCGATCACGGAGGTCCAGGCGGCGAAGGGCTTGGGCGAGTACGTGGCGTTCGACCAGATCGATAAGGCTCCGGAGGAGCGGGAGCGAGGGATCACGATCGCGACGGCTCACGTGGAGTACGAGT
>JAKSCH010000270.1 GCA_022360695.1 Gemmatimonadota bacterium | reverse complement strand
GCTCGAGTGGGGATACCTGGGGATCGGTGACTGGCTCGCGGCGCGCGAGGGCAGCGCCATCATTCACTACGGCGCATCGGTCGCCCAGGGCTTCGCGAGAGCGCTCGCGACGCTCGACATCGGCGAGCGCGCGGAGTTCGAGAACCTGCTCCGCGAGTCGGCGCGAGATCCGAGCCGTCCCTTGGATGCGCTTCAAGCCGTGGCCAACCAGACGTTCTTCGAAGAGCTCGATCCGAGCCGGTACGAGAACATGCGTGGCGCGCTGCAAGCGGGGCTGGAGGAGGGTGGGATCGGGGTCGGTCTCGCACACCAGTACACCCCGGGAGCCGACCACCAGGAAGTGCTGGACGTGTTTCAGTTCGCCGCCGAGCTGGACGTCCCGATCTTCACGCACGTCCGCTCGATGACGATCGGGGCCATGCAAGAGGTCTTGGCCAACGCGACCGCCACGGGGGCGCCGCTCCACATCGTGCACGTGAACTCGATGAGCTTGGGGCATATCTCCGAGGTGCTGGACTTGATCGAGGGGGCACGGCAGCGCGGCGTCGACGTCACGACCGAAGCCTACCCGTACACGGCCGCGTCGACCGGGATCGAGTCCGCCATCTTCTTGCCCGGCTGGCAGGAGCGACTCGGCATCTCGTACGGCGATCTCCAGTGGGAGGAGACGGGCGAGCGGCTGACGCGCGAGACGTTCGAGCGCTACCGCCGCGGCGGGAGCGGCAACGTCATCATCCACATGATGCGCGAGGAGTGGATCGAGCTCGCCATGGCGACGCCGTTCGTGATGGTGGCATCGGACGGCATGCCGTACGCGCCGGGCGCCCACCCGCGCTCGGCGGGGACCTTCAGTCGGGTTCTGGGTCGCTACGTGCGGGAGCGCGGGGCCCTCGATCTCCCGACCGCCATCGCGAAGATGACGTATCTCCCCGCCAGGCGGCTCGAGGCCATCGCCCCGGCGATGGCCCGCAAGGGTCGGCTGGGCGTGGGATCCGACGCGGATATCACGGTGTTCGACCCCGACCGCATCATCGACACGGCGACGTTCGAGGACGACCTCTCGTACTCGGTCGGGGTCGAGCACGTCTTCGTGCTCGGGACGGCGGTCGTGCGCGACGGCGAAAACGTCCAGGGTGCCTTCCCGGGCCGGGCGATCCGGGGGCGGTTCTCGGTCGAGTGATTCTCGGCGGGCTCGGGAGATCCGATCCGAGCTTCGACGTCAGGGCGAGAGATTCCACCTCCGGACGGACTCGATCGCGTCGTGCGCCGTCCAATCGAAAGCGAGGGGGGTGATCGTGATCATGTCGTCCGCGAACGCCTGGCTGTCGCTGCCGGCCGGATACGGCCTCGGTCGATCGAAGCGCGGCCGGAACACCCGCGCGCCGTCGTCGGACTCGACCTCGTCGTATCCGATCTCCAGGTAGCTCCCGCCCATAGGGGCGACGACCACGCCCCGCGTCTCGTCGCGCGTCTCGTTCGGGATGTTGATCGAGAACACGACGTTCGCGTCCGGGGCGCTCTCGAGCAGACGCGCCGCGAAACCGGCGACGAAGCCGGCGGCATAGTCGAAGTCGCGAGCCGTCGCGCCGAGCGATGCGGCGACGGACGGAATCCCGTGGAACGCGGCCGCCATCGCGCCACCCACGGTTCCCGAGCCATGCGACACGTCGCCCACGTTCGCACCTCGGTTGATGCCGCTCACGACCAGATCGAAGCCGCCCGCCGGAACGAGTGCCGTCACGGCGAGAAACACGGCGCCTGCCGGCGTCGTGTCCACGCAGTGCTCGTCGAACGCGGCCCCCCGATCGAACGTTCGGAGCCGGAGCTCCTTCCCGAGCTCGAGCGACATGCTCGCACCGCTCCGTTGACCGCACGGAGCCACCACCACGACATCGCCGAGCTCGGTGAGCGCGAGCGCCAACGCCTGGATCCCGGGCGAGTCGATGCCGTCGTCGTTGGTCACGAGGATCCGATGACCCGTCTGCGCGTCGGCCAGGCCAGAGGTGAAGAGCACGACCGCCGACGCGAGGAGGACCGGACGTCGAAGACGAGAGGGGGCGTTCATGTCGATGACCTCACCCCGCCGAGGCGTCGAACATCCAGTTCATGATCCACCAACGTTCCCCGTCGTGAAACAGCGTGATGGTGTTGACGCCTCGGGTAAACGGCTCGCCACCCGACGTGCGCGCGGCGGCGTAGCTGCTCCACACGCTCACCATGTTCCCGGACCGCCTGGTGATCCGGTCCGTCTCCCATTCGTAGAACCCCTCGGATCGGACGCCGCTGTTCTCGTGGTATTGGTCCAGCGTCATCACGTCGACGACGGGCCGCCCCTCGGCGTTCGCCCCCGCGATCGCGATCCAGGCTTCCGGGTGGTGGAGCGTGCGGTCGCGATCGGCATCGGCCGCCTCCCCCGCGGGACCCGACACGACCTCGTAGTACGCGCGGATGATCCCGTCCAAGGTCGAGACGTCCTCGGGTCGAGGTGCGGTCTGCCCGGCCGATCCGACGGGTAGCAGCAGCGCCGCGAGAGCGAGCGAGGGGACGACCTTCTGCATGCGAGGCTCCGGTGTCGAGGGAACGAGGCCTCAACGTAGCGGCGTAGCCCGCGTTCCCGACACGGATCAGCCGTAGGGCATCACGGGCTCCTTGCCGAACACCGGGCATGGACGGTGAGCGCCCCGCGGTGGTGCGCCGCGTGATCCGTGATCGCGCCGGCCGATCGCTCACCGTCTGTCAACGATGCGTCTCCACAGACCGAACACGACGCCCTAACTCCCCACCGGGTCGGCCGTTGAGCGAGGGGTGTCCGACTCTCCGTTCGTCGTCCGTTGTCGAGGTGAGCGCGCAGACAGGGAAGCGGTATTCAGGAGGCCAGTTTCATGAAGAAGTCGATGGGGATCTGTCTTGTGTCCGGGATGCTCTTGGTGGGGTGCGGTGAGGGGAACTCCCCATTGGACCCGGAGACGTCGCTCCTTTCGGAGTCGGAAGAGCTGATGTCGCAGGCGTTGGTAGACGAAGCCGAAGCGTTGACGGGTGAGGCGGACGTCGCGGACGTGCGCGTCCCGACCGCCTCGGACGCGTTCCCGGTCGATATCCGCGAGACGGACCGTCTCTGCCGGATCTCGGACCGTACGATCGTACAGGCGGAGGAGCTGACGGTGGCGGCCAAGAACCTGTACGACCACATCCACACGAACTACCCGCGGTCCGCCTCGGACGGACAGGCGGCGGAGTTCGCGCGAGCGTCTTCGTCGTTCACGGAGCTCCTCGTCGAGGGGTCGACGTGCCGGCGAATCGTCGTCGCGTTCATCGGTATGGCGAAGCAGGGCCACGAGCTCGCGAGAACGCTCCGCCGCGAGCACCTGATTCGGAAAGACGATCGGATCGGAGCGCTCGTGCGAAAGGCGAGAGCGGCGTTCGAAGACCTGATCAAGACGCTACGTCACGATATCTCGGGCCAGGCGAGCGATGTTCGCCGCGCGCGCGACGCGGCGGGGGCCGACGATCGAGCCGACGGTTCCTGAGCGCGTCTCACATGCCATGACGAGCGCGAGCGCCCCCGCGGTCGACGACCGTGGGGGCGCTCGCGCGCCCGGCGGATTCTACGCCATCCCGTAGTAGTGCATCGTGTTGACGGGCTTCCCCTGAAGCTTGAGGTAGTAGTAGAGCTGCCCCTTGTGGTTGTTCAGGTGCCCGATCATCCCGAGCAGCTGCTGTCCGAGCGGCGCGGGTCGGGGGTCCCACGGCGCGGTGGTCGGATCGTCGAGTCGGTCGCCCGCCGCCTCGATCATCTCGAGCGCGAGCGCCTTGTCTCTTTCGAGCCCGGCCAACGCGTCGTCCACGCCCCCGACCGACTGCATCTCCTCGGCCGTCGGCATCGAGATCGCGTCCCCTCCGTCCGACACGTCGCCGAAGGGGCCCCAGTCGCCGGTCACGAACCCTTTGCAGACCATCCCGCAGGACTCGGTGAGGTGCTGAAGGAGCTGCGCCGTCGTCATCCAGTTG
>JAKSCH010000421.1 GCA_022360695.1 Gemmatimonadota bacterium | reverse complement strand
GGGTAACGGAGATCTACTCGAAGGCGGGCCTCCGGCGCGCCAGGGGCTGCGCTCGACCAGCTCCACGCTTCCGTCGTAGTCCCGCCGTCGCACCACTCCTCCGGGGTGAACCCGCTAGCAACGATCCCAACGGCCCTCCGCGACGGATTGCAATCGCCGACGGAGCCGTGCTCGCTTCGACCCGCCCTCGTCGTCGCTGGACAGTTCGAGCTCGTGACACCTCGCGGGAGGACTTCGGTCCGCACGCCGGCCGCATAACAAGCAATTGCTGCTGACGTACGGCGGCGGGTCGTCTCCGGCCGCCCCCTGGCGTGGCGCCTCGACCGTCTCTTCAGCACTTTGGGCCGCAGCAGAATTGCGTATCCGTTATGCCGCGAGCACACGCCTCCAGTATTGAAGAGGTAGCCGTTGCGCGACTTCCTGGCCTCTCCCTTCCTCTTGCTCGCCGCCGGCGGTCTCCTCTGCGCTTTCCAGATTAGGCGAAGGCTCGGGAGCCGGGAGGCGGCCGTTCTCGAGGTTCCGTTGCGTCCCTGGGTGCGAGCCCTCGGGATTCTGGCGATTCTCTGGGTCGGCTGGCTGAGTCTGGGTGTGCCCTTTTCCGCCGGCGCGTTGCCTCTGACGCTCTTTGTCGGGTCACTCATATACATGTATTGGCTCTACGTATCTCGCGGTGGCGTGCTTGCGTCGACTGGCGGGATACGCGTCTTCACACAGTTCATTGCGTGGGATGACGTCGTTGGGGTCTCGACGGAGTCATGGGGGATCAGGATCAACGACCGCTCGAACCGCCTCAACGCGATATTCATCCCTCGACTGCTTTTTGATTTAAGCGCCACACGTGAGGCCGAACTGATGGCGCTCGCCTCCCGAGGCGAGTAGGGGACGAGCCTCACCCTTCTTCGGGAGGTCGCTTCGCTCCCGCCAGCGGCATAACAAGCAATTGCTGCTGACGGCGCCGACCGGCTCGTGCGCGCTACGCGCTTAGGCATCACATTGGCCCGCAGCAGAATTGCGTATCCGTTATGCAGCTGCCAACCAAGGAATAG
>JAKSCH010000376.1 GCA_022360695.1 Gemmatimonadota bacterium | reverse complement strand
CGTGAGGGACCACTTGGGTCTGAGGAGGAGCGTCGTAGCGTCAGGGTCGAATAGGTCGCTTTCGCGGGTCGGCTCGTACCACTTTCACGGGCGACCGTCGGAAGTCTCGTTTGTTTCGCGTGACAAGGACATCCGCACCGCCTTACCGCCTTTCTCCGCGCATGCTGCCTGTGCAGCGTCTTCGAAGCCGAGCCACTTGGCGGCGAGTGCATGACGAATTCGATCCTCGGCGAATGGCTGGCGATCCGCCAGCACGTCGAGCACGACGTTGATGTCGAGCAGAACCCGTGTCACGAGTGCTTCGACTCGAGGTGTTCGAGATGCTCTCCACGGGACGTGGTGGCCGGAAGAACGCCGCGTAGTCGGGTCACGATCGGCGTGGCTCGCTCTTCGGGATCGTCGAGTGAGCCCAGGAACTCTGTAACCAGCTGCGAAACCGTGGTCTGATTGCGACGGGAAAAGTGCTTGGCCCGTTCGATCACGGCGCCGTCCACGGATAGCGTCAGCTTCCTCTTGGCCATGAGACCTCCATACGTACTAAACATTATCATCATACGTACATAAGAAGACCGCTGTTCCAGCGAGGCGTAGCACCGGTTCCTCGGCTAGCGGGTCCACCGGCGGCTCCGGCGCTGCGCGCCTCCGCGAGCATCGTGCTACACGCGGCGTTGCCAGGGGCCTAGACGCTAGCCGAAATTGGCTGCGGCTGAGAGGACCACAACCATCGTTGACGCCTCCCGCACGGTTCGAGCAAGGCGTTCGTAAATGTAGCGGAGGGCTTGAACATGCAGAGATCGCTTGCGGTGACCAGCCTCGTCCTCCTGGCTGGTTGCGGCGCGTCGGGCCTCACCGATCCCGGAGCCGAGCATGTAGTCGAGTGGCAGGGGATCCAGTTCGACCTGGTGGTCCGGCCGGCTGCTCCTCCGGGACGCTTCCAACGAGTCGTCCTGAGGCTCAGGAACCAGTCGGGCGACCGCATTGCGCGGGATTTTCAAAGCGCATGCGGACTCTGGCCGAGGGTGTATCGTACCGATGATCTTTCCAAGTCGGCGTGGAACACCGAAGAGTTCACGCCGAATCTCGCGTGCACGGCAGGCCCCACGATCGAGCTTTGGCCGGGAGAGTCATATGAAGTGCATAGCTGGAGCTATGGACTCGACCCGGACGCGATCCTGGGGGACTCGCTTCCGGAAGGCGACTACGTTCCGGGGGCTCTGTTTCGGCCGCAGGCCACGACGAACCCGCAGCTCGTCCTGATCGCCCGCGAGTCGGCTTCGATCCGTCGCTAGCCGGAGGAGGCAGGTGGCTCTGATGTTCTCGAAGAGATCGACGACACAGAGCTGCGGAGGAGAACCCCAGTGGCCTATGCGTGAACCTAAATCGTCGGATCGTAGCGAGGACGGCTCGCAGATGAGCCAACCCCCTCGGCGAAGAACCGCGAGCCCAGAGCCTTCGGACATGGAAGAATGAGATGGAAGAAGAAGCGGTAACGAGCGGGCGAAAAGACGGGTGGGACAAGCTGTCCGCGGTCGGACCGCTCCTGGCAGGACTGATCATCTCCGGCATCGGATCGTGGTTCACCTACAGCTACAACCAGCGGCAGATCAGTCTTCAGGAGGTCCAGACGGTCGAGCGGTTCATGCCCCACCTACTCGGCGACCAAGAGGCCCAAGAGCTGGCGATATTGGCGATCTCATCACTCGGCAACACGCGCTTGGCTACGGACATCGCCGTACGGTTTCCCAGCACGGGCACCGCCGCCGCGCTGGAGTCGATCAGCGCCACCGGCGACGACGACACGCAAGCGATCGCCGATTCAGCGTTGCTAGCGCTGGAGGGTCGGCGCGAACAGCTGATCAGCGACATGTTTGCGAGTGACCGCCAAACTCGTATCGCCGCGACGACCGAGCTGGTTCGGAAGTGGACGACGGATCTACGAATCGTCGCGATCGCGATCGAACAGGCGGAGAGCAACCTCGACAACGGGAGCGGGCGCATCAACACGTTGGTGTTGCTGGAGAACATGTCGAGCGAGGTCCTGGCCGAGTACGCGGACGACATCGAGGATCTGCTGGCGACGTTCGAGTCGACGGGCGGCGAGCAGACGCTGGAGCACGTATCGACGGTGCGCGCCCGGCTCGAATCTTCCTGACGCGCCGGTGGCCGTTACGTGAGGCCCCTCGGGCGCATGAACCCCACGGCCCAGGCGGAACACGTGAGCTGACCGGATGAGCGCGGCGCGGGAACGGACATCTAGCCACGGAGCGCGCGTGGGACGCACAAACCTGAGACGAATCTGGATTCTGGCGGCCGCGATCGGTTTCGGAGCCTGCGGGCCCGACGAGGGACCGATCGTCGAGAGACTCCCCGGCGGCGGGACACGGGTCGAGAATCCCGAGTCGGGCGTATGGGGAGAGACGCCGCGTTGGACCCTGAGCGAGGTGGCCCGGTTCGGCGGTTACGACGCTCCCTCGCCCGAGCTGCAATTCGGTTCGATCGTAGGCTTCGAGGTCGACAATCGTGGCCGAGTGATCTTGCTCGATCGGGCCGCACGTGAGGTACGTGTCTTCCACGAGACCGGTCCGGTGCGGACGGTCGGTGGTGAAGGTGCCGGACCTGGCGAGTTCCTGAACCCGTTCGGGATAGACCTCGACCCAAGGGGCCGGCTCTGGGTGGCCGACGCGCAGACGGGGCGCTATACGGTCTTCGACAGCGCAGGTGTGCAGGTGTCGACCGTGCCTCGCGAGCTTGCCGGTTGGGGGATGCCGTGGGGCGGCGGGTTCGGTGCGGACGGAGAGCTGTACGAGCCGAGCTACGATAGCGATCCGTCGCGCGGTGAGTCGCGGGCTTTCATTCGCTACGACGTCCAGGGCGGGCTCCGGGCTACAGACAGCATACCGCTCCCATTCCACATTCCGGAGTTCTACCGAGTCGAGCTTCCGGACAACTACCGCTTGTTCCGAGTGCCGTTCACACCCCGGCTTCGCTGGGTCTTCGATGGATCCGGCGGGTTCTGGTTCGGCTTGACCGATACGTATCGGCTGATCCACCGCACGTTCCGTGGCGACACGTTGATGATCGTGGAGCGGTCCTTCGATCCCGATCCCGTACGCTCCGGTGATATCGAGGAAGCGCTCGAAGCGCTCGATTTACCCGAGGGGTTACGGCCGGGGATCGACCGATCTCGAATCCCGAGTACCAAGCCGGTGTTCAGCACGTTTTCGGTCGACCGGCTCGGCTACTTGTGGGTCTTCAGAGCCGATGCCGGCGGGAGCTCGGTCGTGGGCGACATCTTCGACCCGGGAGGCATCTTCTTGGGTACGCTGGCGTTGGAGCTGTCGCTCTTCCCACCGCCTGTGATAACGGCAGAACGCGTATATGCGATCGTGTCCGACGATCTCGGGGCCCAGCAGCTCGTAATCTATCGGTTGAGCCGATCGGCCGGTTGAGCGACGCTCCCCGATGCATCGGACCGACATCGGCGAGGTCGGACATCGGACAACCGGTCCACTGGCGTCGTCAGTGGACCGTACCTTATGCGGAGACCAAGGGATGCCGACTCACGGCTCGAGGGCTGGCCGTGACGACGGTCACGGACCGGAGGCCAAACGGCTCGTAGCACTCATCAGCGTTCGTTCGGGAGGGAAAGACGGTTGAGGCCGCTCGTAGCGCTGACGGTACTCGGATTGTGTGCGGCAGAAACTCTCGTCGCTCAGGAGAGCGTTCAGACCCCGACGGGACGACTCGTAGACCTCGGCGGGTACGGGCTCAACCATGCGCGTACCGGGTCTGGCCGTCATGCCGTCGTGCTGATTCACGGCGGCGGGGATGCGCTCGGCGTGTGGTCGGCCGTGGTAGACCGGCTACCCGAGGACGTCACATCGATCGCCATCGACTCCCATGGTCGCGGGTACAGCGATTGGGGGCCACGACACCGCACCATGCGCCAGGCGGCGGCGGATTTCGGTCGACTCCTGGAGATCGAGGGTGTCCCTGGACCATACGTGCTCGTCGGGCACTCGCTCGGTGGACTGATCGCGCAGTACTTCGCCCACGCGTTTCCAGACGATGTCGCCGGCCTCGTCCTCGTCGACCCCACGCCTTTGGATCGTCTCGGTCGGTATGAACGAGACGACGGGGCCTTCTACATGGCACGAGATCGCGATCTTGCACGAGACATCGCGGTACCATCGGTGCGGAAAGCGGGCGAGCCGGTGGAATCGGCCACCGAGGAGTTCGAACGCACGAACGACTACGCCAACTTCACCGGTCTGCTGTCGGAGGAGAATCTGGCGAGGCTCACCGCCTCGACGAATCACACACGAAAGCGCCCTCCGGGGGCGGAGCTCAACGGCTTCTGGAACGAGGAGCTCCGCGATCTTCACGAACTGCATGTGCCACACTGGCTCGGCTCGCGACCGGTCAGGTTGCTCTACGTGCCGGCGGATTACTCCGGGTATCCAGATGCGTGGTTCGACTCGAATTCCCTCACGAGGCAATCGGCCGAGGCGATGACAGAGGCGTCGCTGTTGTCATACCTGGAGATCTCCGAAGACAGCCGTGCCCAGACGGTCGTCGGTGGGCATCACGTCCAGATCGAGCATCCGGACCTGGTCATCGAGGCCATCGCGGAGGTGCTTGAACATGTCCGAAACCAAGATGACGTCAGGTGATAGCCGTGCTCAGCAGACAACCCAGAGCAGGAGCATGATGATCGTGCGACGCAAGAGAAGCGAGCTGCTGGCCGCCTTCTT
>JAKSCH010000151.1 GCA_022360695.1 Gemmatimonadota bacterium | reverse complement strand
CGCTCGCCGACGCCGTCGAGGACGTGCGCGCCGGTCGGACGCGTCCCGTGGTCGACGTGCAACCGGCGCCCGACGCGGTACGCGAAGCGGCGTGGGTCGCGCGCGAGATCAAGCGGACGCTGCTGTCGGGCGATGTCGAGCCGCACGAGATCGCCGTGATCGCCCGCTCGGGGCGCGAAGACACGCGCCGCATCCGCGAGGCGCTGCGACGGGCCGGGGTGCCGAGCACCGCGCGCGTCCGCTCGCCGCTGTCCGAGGTGCCCGCGCTGCGCGCCGCGCTCGGGCTGTTCGAGGCGGTGGCGGCCGACTGGTCGTGGGCGACACTGCGACCGGTGATCAAGAGCCCGTATTTCCGGATCGACGTGGACGTGCGACCGCTCGACTTCCTGTCGACCCGGGCGCGCCCGTCGGGTCTGGCGGGATGGATCGAAGGCATCGATCGACTGCGGGTCGAGGCCGGGTCGGATCGGGGCTGGGTGCTGGCCCGCGCGGGCGTCTCCGGCGCGGCGCTCGAGGAGGATCTCGCCGCGCTGCGGTCGCTGGCGGAGCGCGCCCGCGGTCTCGACGATCCACGAACCGAAGACGACTGGATCGAGCTCACCCGACGTCTCCTCCGCGGCGAGCCGTTCGGGATGCGCGACCGGGTCAGCGAGCCGGTCGAGGACCGATGGGACGTGGTTCGCCTGGACCAGCGAGCCGTCCTGGCCGTCGATGCGTTGCTCCGCGAGTGGCGTGAGCTCCCGAAGGGGCGGAACGAGCCGATCGACGCCGGCGCCTGGCTCGAGCGCTTCCGACGCGCCCTCGACGCCAACGAGATCGCGCTCTCGACGCCGCTGCAACGTGGCGCCCTGGTGCTCGAAGCCCACGAAGCGCCGCTGACGCCCTTCCGACGCGTCTTCCTCGTCCACGCCAACGACGGGGTGTTCCCTCGCCGGTACGCGGGCGGGCTGTTCAGCGAGGAGGAGCGCGCCGCGTTGCGTAGCGACGGGATCCCGGTCTCGACCCGCGACCTGCGGCTCGAGCGCGAGCGACGGCTTTGGCGCGCCTGTATCGGGTCCGCCCGCGTCACGGTCTCCTACTGGACGGCCGACGCGAACGGCGTCCCCCGTCTCGCATCGCTGTTCGTCCCGACCCACGATCGCTCGGACGAGCTCCCCCGCACCCGTCGTCGCCCGACCGAGCCGGGGGACGAGCCGGTGACCCGCG
>JAKSCH010000330.1 GCA_022360695.1 Gemmatimonadota bacterium | reverse complement strand
TCGTTGAACTCGATGCAGTCTACGATCACGATGTCGTCGGGCGGCGCACGGTCGGCGAAGACGTAGACGTGGTCCAGATGGAGATCGCCGTGCGTGTCGCAAGGGACCCCTCGCCCGGCGCGACCGGAGATCACGGGCTCCAGACGCTCGAGCTCACGGTCCAGTGCGCGGGAGACCCGTCCGTGGACCTGGGCCGAGAGCGTGCACCCCACGTGTGGGAGCGACTGGGCGAGGTTCTCCCTCGCGTTTCCCGCGACCGTTTCGAACGTACCCCACGCACTGATCGAAGGACCCCGCGCCGCATCGGCGTGGAAACTCGCCAGGCGCCGCGCCAGAACCGTGACGTGGTACGGTCGCAGCGATCCGTCGCGCACCCAGCTCGCCAGGGTGTGCGCTTCCGGTAGGCGCGACATGAGCACGGCCCATTCGACCACCTCTCCCGCGGAGGCCGCCGGTCCGCGAGGATCGACGAGCAACGCGCCTTCGTAACGCACGATGGGAACGATGCCGAGGTAGACATCGGGCGCGAGACGTCGGTTGAGGCGCACCTCTTCTTCGCAGAACCACCGTCGACGCTCGAGCGTGGTGAAGTCCAGGAATCCCAGCTCGACGGGCTTCTTGATCTTGTAGACGAGCCGATCCGTCAGGAACACGACGGAGATATGCGTGTGGCGGACCTCGACCGCATCGACGCGGTGCGGATAGGGGGCGGGATCGGAGAGCGCCTCGACGAGTGCCGACAGCTCGAGGCTTCGCCCGCGTCGTTCGTCCTTCGCTGGTACTCGCATAGCGTCCCGATCCGTCGTGGTCGGTTGTCGCGTTCCGGCGCGCCTCGAAGCCGCCGCGGGGGACGAAATGTCCCGCCTTCGACGGCCATCGCCGGCGGATGATCCGAGAAAACCCATGTATCCAAAGGGGATCCGAGGCCCGGGCCGTTTCGGCTTGTGGGTATCAAAAACGCACCCGATGTGCCCGCGTGCGTCCTCGTTATCGCGGCTGGAGGTCGGGATGCAGAAAGCGAAGAGGTACTCGTTCTCGGAGGCGATGCTCGCCGGCTTGATCGGCTACGCGACCGTCGCCCTGGTCGTGGCGGTCATCGATGTGTCGTTGGGACGCCCCGTGTTCCACACGCCGGCGACGCTGGGCCGTCAGCTCGTGGCCGACCCCGGACCGGTCGGAAGTATCGAGGTCGGCACCGTGTTGGCGTACAACGGGGTCCACCTGCTCGCCTTCTTGGTCATCGGGCTCATCGTCACGGCCGTGGCGCGCTTCGTCGAGTTCCATCCCGTCTTCTGGTTCATCGCCTACTTCATCTTGATGTCCGCGTTCTTCGGCACCGAGCTGACCTTCAAGGTGCTCGATGCCGAGGGCCTGGCGCTGTCATGGTGGTCGGTGCTCCTGGCGACGGCAGCGGCGGCATTCGCCATGGGGACGTTCATCAACCGGCGGCATCCGCAGCTCTGGTCGCGTATCGAGGACACGAAGGCCGGCTGACCGTGGCACGCCCGGCAGAGGAGACGTCAGGAGACCGTCAGACCGGCGACGGCTCGGGCAAGGTGGCGGACGGTCGGCCCCGGCTACCGCTGTTTCTCGCGTGGCTCTTGGCTCTGTCGCTCCCGTTGCTGCTGTTGGGCGATCGGGACCGAGAGCCGCACGCCCCCGAGCTGCCGTACAGCTCGTTTCTCGATGAGCTCGCCGCGGACAACGTGGCCCGGGTCCAGATCCAGGGGGCGATCGTCCAGGGTGAGCTCCGGTCCGGAATACCGATCGCGACGCGGGACGGGTCCTCGGAAGGCGGCGAGACCGTCTCGTTCCGCACGCTCGCGCCGGAGTTCGGGCTCGGAGATCTGCTCGCGGACCTACGTGCGGCCCGCGTCGAGATCCGGGTGCTCGAGGAGCCGGAGGAGTCCGAGTGGCTCCCGCTGTTGCTCAGCGTGCTGCCGCTTCTCTTCTTCGTCGTGATCGGCGTGATGATCTTCAGAGGGATGCGGCAGAGGGAGGGAGGGATCTTCTCGTTCGGTCGTAGTCGAGCGCGGCTATACCGACGGACGGATGAGGCGGTGACGTTCGCGGATGTCGCTGGATCGGAAGCCGCCAAGGGGGAGCTTCGCGAGCTCATCGCGTTCCTCGAGACACCCGAACGGTTTCACGCGCTCGGGGCCAAGGTCCCGACCGGCATCCTGCTCGTCGGGCCCCCGGGGACCGGGAAGACGCTCATGGCGCGTGCCGTCGCCGGCGAAGCCGACGTCCCGTTCTTCAGCATCACGGGCTCGGACTTCATGGAGATGCTCGTAGGCGTCGGAGCCGCGCGAGTACGGGATCTGTTTCGCGCCGCCAAAGCGGCGGCGCCCAGCATC
>JAKSCH010000381.1 GCA_022360695.1 Gemmatimonadota bacterium | reverse complement strand
GGAAGATTGTCGCGAAGCGCCTGGTACCGATCGGTCTCTCGGTACCATCGGTCTCCACCGTCGGGGTGCGACGCTTCCCGACGTGGAACGAGCTTCGCGAGGTCGACGTCCGCCGACGCGGCTACGCGCCGCCGCCCTCGTTCCGCCAGCCCGAGAGGTCGCGGCCGATCCTATGTTCCAGCCGGAGCAGATCGTCGTGGAATACGCGGTTCAAGCGTTCTCGAACTTGAGGCTCGATGGGCGGCAGGTCCTTCATCACCACGCGTCCGAACCGGCTGACGGGACCGGGTGGCAGCGTGCGCAGCAGCCACCGTCGTAGCGGACGCAGGGCGTGTATTCGTCGGAGCAACGGGTTCCCGACGACCCCCGACCGGTTGTGGGCAACCGACGTATCGGGCTCGAAATCGGGGTCCACACCGAGAAAAGCGAAGATGCCTTGGAGCACGCCGACGGGATCGCGCTTGAAGTCGTCGAATAGATAGACGTGGATCCGCGAGGCATCGAAGACGTCGAAGTAGCGCGCGAGTTGTCGGTCGTACAGACTCAGATGCGTGTAGGCGAAACAATACCCATCGTACGCTCCGCGTTCCGTTTCCAGGTCCAACGCCTCGCCGAACGACTCGACCTCTTCCAGATCGTACTTGCGATTGAAGGAGTAGTGCGAGTACGTCCGCTCGACCGGGTCTCGTAGACAGCATATGACGCGGGCGTCGGGGACCGTCGCACCGATGCGCTCGGCGACGTGCGGATACAGCAGGTACGAGGGCGAGACTTCGCCGATGGCGGTCTCCCCGTTCCAGCCACGGAACTGCTTCCGGTAGTCGTCGAGCGTCTCGGCCCGATACCGGTGGTGTCCCCGGGTCGGCACCACGCTCGTATCACCGCTGAAGACGAAGTAGTCCGTCTCCTTCTGCCGACTCATGAAGATGTCGGGGTGCTGATCGAGGTACGCGTGGAGCGATGTCGATCCGGTCCGCATCGCTCCGATGCAGAAGAAGTTCGGGAAACCGGGCCACGGAGCGGATCCGGCCCGAGTCGCTGCCTCAGCGCTCATCTGTCGGTCGTCCGAAGTGCATAGGGTTCGGTCAAAAAGCTCGGCCGTTCGTCGAGCACGCACCAGACCCCGATTCAACGCCTTGCCGCACAACGACTTCGCCGACAGGGCCACCGCGGCGGCCACATTTTCGTCGCTACGGCCCCGACGTGTAGCCTCGAGCGTCGCCGGTCGTGTATCGTGAATGGCCGATGGACGCTCGACCCGAGACAACGGAGTACCCCATGATCCGTCCTTCTCGCGCAATTCGATGCCACTCGCACGGACTCGCGGTCGCCTTGCTGATCGGCGTTCCGAGCGGCCTCGCGGGACAAGACGGAGAGCTGCGACGCGGGCAGACGCTCCTTGGAACGCTCGCACAAGGCGACACCGCACGCTACACGGTCGACGTCCCCGAAGACTCCTTCATCCTGGGCAGTGTCGATCAGGTCTCGGTCGACGTCGTCATTCGCGTGCTCGGTCCCGATGGAGCCGCGGTGGCTCGAGTAGATGGCCCGGGACGCGGGGAGACCCGCTTCAGCGGACGACCGGATGATGGAGGGACGTATACGGTCGAGCTGACCGCGGATGACGATCAAGCCGGTAACTACGCGATCACCCTCCACCGGCTCGAGCCCGTGGAGACCGATCCGAAGAAGCTGACCGATCAGCTGATGGCTCGTTTCGATGGCGACGGGCACCCGGGCGCGGCGGTCCAGGTGTGGCGCGACGGGCGCACACTGTATTCGAAGACCTACGGTACCGCGAACCTGGCGTACGCGATTCCGTTCGCCGCGGACACGCGGACGAACATCGGCTCCACCTCGAAGCAGTTCACCGCGTTCGCGGTGATGCTCCAGGCCGATCGAGGACACCTCTCGCTCGACGACGACATCCGGAAGCACGTCCCCGAGCTCCCCGAGTTCGATGAGACGATCCAGGTGCGCCACCTGATCACGCACACGTCGGGGCTCCGCGAGTTCCTGAACCTGCTCGCGATGACGGGTCGACGCCTGGACCACGGCGACTGGATCGACCGGTCCGAGATCGTCGACATCGTCCAGCGGCAGCCCGCGCTCCAGAACGCACCGGGCGCGGAATGGAACTACAACAACACCGCGTTCGGTCTCGCCGCGCTCATCGTCGAGCGCACGTCCGGGAAAGACTTCCCGATCTTCATGAAGGAAGAGGTGTTCGCGCCGCTCGGGATGACCCGGACGATGGTGCGAGGCTCCCCCAACCACATCGTGCCCGACATGTCCGAGGGCTATACGCCCGGTGACCACGGATACCGGCAGATCGGCGATCTCGGTGGAGCCGTCGGGGCCGGCAGCATCTACTCCACGCTCGACGACCTTCAGACCTGGGTCGAGAACTTCGCGAACCCGCGGCTCGGGAGCGCCGAGATCTTCGAAGAGATGATGACGTCGTTCGTGCTCACCAACGGAGAGGAGACCGGGTACGGCTACGGCCTGTTCGTCGATGAGCAACGCGGGCTACGGCGCGTGCACCACGGCGGCGCCGATGTCGCCCACCGCTCGATGCTGATCTACTACCCCGAGATCAACGCGGGGATCACCACGCAGAGCAACCACGCCGAGTTCAACAGCGGGCTCGCATCTCAAATCGCCGAAGCGTTCTTCGAGGACGCGATGGAGCCCGAAGAGGCGGCCGTCGCGGCGGACTTCGATCCCGAGACGTACGACCCGGAAGACTTCGACGACTACGTCGGCCGGTACGCGCTCGATCCCGCGCCCGACTTCATCCTCACGTTCACGCGCGAGGACGACACGTTCTACACGCAGGCCACGGGTCAGCAACGACTGGAGATCGTCCCGACTTCGGACTCGACGTTCCGACTGACGACAGTCGATGCCTCCGTGACGTTCCACCGGGACGACGAGGGCGAGGTCGACGGCCTGACGCTCGACCAGAACGGTCAGACGCCGCATGCCACCCGGCTCGACGACGAGGGAGCGGAAGCGTGGGAGCCGACGACCGAGGACCTGGTCGACTTCGCGGGTCGCTACTTCAGCGAGGAGATCGAGACGTTCTATACGCTGAAGCTGAGCGAAGGCGCCCTGATGCTGCACCACCGACGACTGGACGAGACGGAGCTCGACCCTGGGGAGACCGACACGTTCTCCGGATCGGGGATGACGTTTTCGTTCGAGCGGGATCGGGCCGACCGGGTCATCGGCTTCTACCTGTCGAATACGCGTACGCGAGACGTCCGGTTCGAGCGCGTCCGCTGAACGGCAGCGCCGATCGCGACGCCCCGTGTCCTCCCCGCGGGGCCCGCGGTCAGTCCGGCGCTTCGACCCGAGGGCCGACCATCGAGAGCAGATCGTCGCAGTCCGTGAGCACGTCGCGGACGCCCGCCCGCGCCGCCTCCGCTCCGTAGCGGGCGGCCGACCTGCCGCTCGTGCAGAACACGATCACGACGTCCGGGTCGAGGCTCCGCATTCGCTCGACCAGCTCGAAGCCCGCTCGCTCGGTGAACTCGTCGCCCGCCGCCTCATAGCGACCGATGTCCGAGACGACGAGACCGAACACGTCCGGCTCGAAGACGCGCGCCGCCTCTTCGGTCGACAGCGCGAGCTCGACATCAACCCCGCGCCCGCGAAGCTGACCCACGACGTCGGTGTTGTTGTCGGGGTTGTCGTCGACCCAGAGCAGCTTCGCCCCGGGGCCGACCGCCGCGGTGGCCGATGTCCCGGCCTGCCGCACCGAGGCCGACACCCCGAGCAGCAGGACGAGGAGCACCACGCTGCCGTAGAGCACCCCCTGCGCTCGCGACAGCGGCTGCGTCCAGGCGGGCGACCGGCGCTCGACGAGCGGCCGCCCCCGGGGCGAGGGAGGATCGGCGATCGCCTCGCGGAGCGCCGTCGCGTCGGCGAAGCGCCTCGCGGGGTCCTTCTCGAGGGCGGTCCGAACGACCTCGCAGAGCCCGGGCGCGCGGATGCTCAACTCGGACCAACCCGGCTCGTCGTGCAGTATGGCGCGGATCACCGCTTGGGGGGGGTCCGCGACGAACGGACGCTCATCGAGGAGCATCTCGTACATCAAGACGCCGACCGCCCAGATATCGCTCCGTTCGTCGGCGGACTCACCGCGCGCCTGCTCGGGGCTCATGTACGCGACGGTGCCCTTCACGCCCCCGGTACGGCTCTCATCGCCATCGCTGTGCGCGAGGCCGAAGTCGAGCAGTTTCACGGCCCCTTCTTCGGTGAGCAGCACGTTCGATGGTTTGACGTCACGATGTATGACGCCGGCCGCATGGGCGAACTCGAGCGCCGAAGCGACCTGGCTCGCGATGTCCGTCGCTCGGTATGCGTCCAGGGGTCCGCGTTTCATCCGCTCCCGAAGCGTGTCCCCCTCGTAGAGCGCCATGGCGATGAACAGTCGACCGCCCTCGGTCTCGGCGACGTCGTGGATCGTGCAGATGTTCGGGTGATCGAGGGCCGAAGCGGTCCGCGCCTCGAGGCGGAAGCGGCGGCGGGCCTCCGGGTCGCGACTGATCTCGGGCGCGATGAACTTGAGGGCGACGGTTCGGCCCAGCCGGGCGTCGTTCGCTCGGTATACGACCCCCATGCCGCCGCCACCGAGACGTTCGACGATCCGATAATGGGAAACGGTGCGGTCGATCCACGGATCGGATCGAGACTCCGTGTCGAACACGTCGCCGAGCGCTCCCCGGACATCGGACCCGAGGAGACCGCCCGCCAGACCATCCAGGAACTCTTCGGCGCCCTCGGAGGCGTGGAGCAGCGTCGTCAGCTCGCGCTCGAGACCGGCGTCGCCCCGAACCGACCGCTCGATGAACGCGGCTCGCTCACCCTCCGGCAGGGCGAGCACCTCTTCGAGCAAACGTGCGATCCGCTGCCAGCGGGCGTCGCTCACGTGGCGTCGAGGGGATCGAGGTCGGCGAGCTCCCGGTGCAACCAGGCGCGGGCGAACTGCCAGTCACGCTTGACCGTAGCCTTTGAAACGCCGAGACCATCGGCCGTCTCCTCGACGCTCATCCCGGCGAAGAACCGACACTCGACCACGCGTGCCTGCCGCTCCGAGATCCGGGCCAGGCGATTCAAGGCATCGTCCAGATCGATGAGCGCCTCTATCTCGCTCCCACCGCTCGCTCGCGCCGGCTGGTCACGCGCTTCGTCCAGGGACATCGGCCGTACGCCACGGCCCCGCTTGGCGGCCGTGTGCCGCTTCGCGTAGTCGATGAGGATTTGCCGCATGAGGTGCCCGGCGAGCGCCAGAAAGTGCGCTCGGTCCGCGAGCCGGATGCGATCGAGCCGCACGAGCCGCATGAAGACTTCGTGAACCAAGCCCGTGGTCTGGAGCGTGTGTCCCCCCGGCTCCTTTGCGAGCTGCCGGTGCGCGACCTCCCGCAGCTCGTCGTAGACGAGAGGCATCAGGTCGGAAACGGCCGCGGACCGGCCCCCGCTCAGCCCCTCGAGCAGGCGGCCCGTCTCCTCCGATTCGACGCGGGCGGTGGTTTCGTCGTATCGCTCGCTCATCAACCGTCTCTGTAGGATGCTATGAACCGAATAGACGGTGGCGTCGATTCACCAGCCAGATCCGCGAAGGGCGGTCAGGCCTTCGAGCTCACGTCGCCGTGATCGCTCGAAAAGACGGCTTCTTCCACGGGCGTTCTCGGGCGATCGCCCGGTCGAAGCGAGAGGCCCGCGGGGAGCCGGTAACGCGGATTGCAGGCGAGGCGCACGCGTCGACCCCCGTTGGGGGTCCCGGTGTGCGCGGTCCACGGGTGCATCAGCAGGACGTCCCCGGCCGCGGCCGGTATCTCCTCGGCCCGACCGGAGTCGAGACGCCGCACACGATCGTTCAGCGCCTCGTACGACAGCCCTTCCGGATCGGCCTCGGCGAGGACTCGCGCGACGTGTTTGTGCGAGCCCGGGATCACGGCCGTCCTCCCGTCGTAGGACCCGACGTCGCTGAAGTAGAAGATCGTGGCCAGCCCTTGGCACGGCGACGTGAGGCGGTGCCGGCAGTCGTGTCCATCGACGTGCCAGCCGGTTTCGTCGTCGGGCCGCACCCCGCCCGGGGCGTCGGGGAACCGGATCGGCCACCAGCCGAAGCGAGCGTGACGCTGCCACCTGCCTTCGCCGATCAGGCGATCGAAGGCCTCATGGAGCCTCGGGTTCCAGACGTCGTCGAACGGGCCTCCCTCGAACATCTCCGGGATGAAGATGGTGGATGACGTCCACGCTCGGGTTCGTCCGGCTTGTACGGGTCCAGCCGGTCCCAGAGGTAGTCGCGACACCGCTCCGCCACGGCGGGCGAAAACCCGCGTTCGAGGATGAGGAACCCCCGCTCGATGAAGGTCTCGATGGCCTCTTCGTCGAACACTGGCATCGGGATGCGTCGTCGCTGGGCGTTGCCGTGACTCCTGCGGACCGAGGCAAGCTAGGGAGTGCGCGCCGTCGCGCGAAGGGCGTACGTCGCGGCACCCCGGCCCTGCGCGCGGATGGGTGCGATCGACGGTTCGTGGTTCCCGACGCTTCCGGACGGTAGCTTTCCGTACAGTCGGCTTATGGGGGCCCTACGTGAAGAACATCATCCACGAGATCCACCGGCGCTCGCTGTGGCAGGTGCTCGGCATCTACCTCGGCGCGTCGTGGGTCGTGCTCCAGGTCGTGGACACACTCGCCGGCGCCCTCGGACTTCCCGACTGGTCCGCATCGTTCGCGCTGTTTCTGCTCATCATCGGGCTTCCGATCGTGCTCGCGACCGCGTTCGTCCAAGAGGGGATGTCGACGACGCGGCCGGAGACGTCTGCGCCGTCCGTGGCCGATGTCGGCGAGGTCGACCCGCACCCGGTCTCGGGGCCGGCCGCGCCCCGTCGTCTGCTCACCTGGCGAAACGCGATCCGAGGTGGCCTCGCCGCGTTCGCGCTCCTGGGCGTCCTCACCGCGGGCTACCTCTTTCTGCGCGCATCGGGCATCGGCCCGGCCGGGACGTTGGTGGCCAAGGGCCTCGTCGAGGAGAGCCAGCCCGTCGTCGTCGCCGAGTTCTCGAGCGTATCGGGCGATCTCGCGTTGGCCTCGGCCGCGACGGAGGCACTGCGCATCGACTTGAGCCAGTCGCCCGTCCTTCGGGTCCTCGCGAGGGCCGAGGTGGGGGACGGTCTCGGGCGGATGGGACGAGATCGGGACGAGCGACTGACCGCCGACCTCGCTCGCGAGCTCGCCGAGCGAGCCGGCATCCCGGCGCTGATCGACGGTCAGATCGACGCGATCGGCGGCGGCTATGTGCTCACCGCCCGGCTGGTCTCTACGGGGACGGGCGAGATCCTCTTGTCACGGCGGGAGACCGCATCGGACTCGACGGAGATCATCCCGGCGATCGACGCGCTCTCCAAGGGGCTGCGCGAGCGCATCGGGGAGCCGCTGCGATCGCTCGCGAACACGCAACCGCTCGCGGACGTGGCCACGCCTTCGCTTCGGGCTCTGCGGCTATACACCCAATCCGAGGAGGCCTTCGAGGCGGGAGAGCAGGATCGCGCGCTCGCCCTGCTCGGCCGGACCGTCGAAGAAGACACGCTCTTCGCGATGGCCTGGCGGAAGCTCGCGACGATCCGACAGAACCAGGGGCTGGCCATCGCTCCCGCCTATGAAGCGATCGAACGCGCGTATCGCTACCGGGCCCGACTCCCGGATCGCGATCGCTACCTGACGGAAGGCACGTACCACCAGCTTGCGGGGGATCTGGATCGGGCCTCGCTCGCCCTCGAGACGCTGCTCCAGACGGAGCCGGATGATGCGTTCGCGCTGACCAATCTCGGGATCTACCGCGAGCTCACGGGAGACCGAGAGAGCGCCTTCGCGTTGTTCGAGCGCGCGTACGCGGCGGATTCGCTCTCGTTGTCGCTCTTCCACGTCACCCGGAGCTCGTGGGACGTCGGCAGAGTCGACGAGGCGGAGCGCCGGCTCGCGGAGCACCGCTCTCGCTTCCCGGGACACCCGCAAGGTGCGTTCTTGAGCGCCAACTTCGCTTTCCTGGCCGGAGAGTACGAGCGAAGCGCGGGCGAGATGCGCACGCTCATCGAGCTCGGCACCGGAGGCGACACGTGGCGCACGACGGCCTACGACTTCCTGGGCCAGGTCGCGCTCCTTCAGGGTCGACTCGACGAAGCGGTTCGTCACTTCGAGGACGTGTCGCGAATCGAGGCCGCCCGATTCGACGCGAACGTCGTCCGGGCCGCATGCAACCAGGCGTTCCTGCACGCGTTCGCGACGGGCGACGGAGAGGCGGGACTGGCGGCCGTCGAGGACGCGTTGTCGCGGTTCCCCGTCGCCTCCATGCATCCCTACGACCGTCCCTATCCCGAGCTCGCCGCGGCGTACGCGCTGGCCGGTGAAGCGGACCGAGCCCGGGCACTGCTCGCGGAGTTCGATGCGGAGGTCCCCGCCGACCGTCGGGGAGGCTGGCGGACGAACGTCCACTTCGTCGCGCGCGGCGAGCTGGCGCTCGCCGAAGGCCGGCTGCAAGAGGCGATCGACGCCTTCGAGTCGCTGACCGAGATCCTGGGGTGCCGGGAGTGCGCGTTGCCGCGTATCGCGGCCGTGCAAGAACGCCTCGGCGACACGGATGGTGCGATCGAAACGCTCGAGCGGTTCTTGAGCGAGCGGTCGTCGCTGCCGCTCGGCTTCGTAGCGGTGTGGCCGTACGGCGAGGGCTTCTTCCGCGCTCCGACGCACGAGAAGCTCGGACGGCTCTACGAAGACCGCGGCGATATCGAGAACGCCCGGCTTCACTACGCGGCCTTCGTCGATCTTTGGGAAGGAGCCGACGAACAGCTCCAGCCGAGGGTCTCCGCGGCCCGGCAACGTCTGCTGAGAATTTCGAGCACCGACGGGTAAGTGCCGGGGGTGGGATTCGGCTGCGCGCTTCGCGCGCGCCGGCTCACTCGCTGCGCTCGTTCGGTGAGAACCCACACGGGGCGTGAGCCCCTTCGGAACAGCCAAGGTCAAGGGCTCCGCGGAGCGTCGGTTGCGAGCGCGTTCTCAGAGCAGTGCCTGGCCCACGATTCCGTGGTCTGAGGCGGTCCGGGAGCCTAGCTTTGCGCGCGTGCTCGAAGAGATCCTCGCGGAGATCGGATGATGAAGAACCTCGTCCGTGAGATTCACCGGCGGTCGCTCTGGCAGGCGCCCGCCTCGCAACCACTTCCAAAGTGAGAACCCACACACGACGTAGTGCCGGGGGAGGGATTTGAACCCTCACGGGAGAGATG
>JAKSCH010000138.1 GCA_022360695.1 Gemmatimonadota bacterium | reverse complement strand
GGGTCTGCGTCAGGTCGTTCGTGGTCGACGGATCCTGTTGCAGGAAGCTCGAGGTACGGGGCCTGAGCTGGATCGCGCCGTCCACGAGCGGCGCGGTACCGGTCTGGTACGCCCCGACCGCGATCAGGTCCTCCTTCTCTCGATAGACCGCCTCGAGTCGCAGCAGGGCGGCGGCGGAGCGACGCTGCTCGACGTCGGTGATGCGGTCGCTCAGCCGGCTCTTGCTCGCGAGGATGTCGATGGCCGGGAAGTGCCCGGCGGCGGCGAGGTCGCGCGACAGCACGATGTGCCCATCCAGGATCGAGCGGGCCGCGTCGGCGACCGGCTCGCTGAAGTCGTCCCCTTCCACCAACACGGAATACACGCCGGTGATCGATCCTCGCGCGGCGTTGCCCGCGCGCTCGAGAAGTCGGGGGAGCGACGCGAACACGGAAGGTGGGTAGCCTTTCGTCGTCGGTGGCTCGCCGGCCGCGAGCCCGATCTCGCGCCACGCCGTCGCGACACGCGTGATCGAGTCGACGATGAGTAACACGTGCTTGCCCTGGTCTCGGAAGTGCTCCGCGATCGACGTCGCGACCAGCGCGCCACGCGCGCGGACGAGGGCGGCTTCGTCCCCGGTGGCGACGATGACGACGGAACGCGCCAGACCTTCTTCGCCGAGCGAGTGCTCGATGAAGTCCCGAACCTCGCGTCCGCGCTCGCCGAGCAGCGCGATGACGTTCACATCGGCCGAAGAATGACGCGCGACCATGCCGAGCAGCGTGCTCTTGCCCACGCCGCTTCCCGCGAAGACGCCGATGCGTTGACCGCGACCCAGCGTCAGGAGACCGTCGATGGCACGCACGCCGGTCACGAGCGGCTCTTCGATCGTGTCCCGACGGAGCGGGTGCGGCGGATCCGAGACCAGCGGGACCCGCTCGGTGGATCCGAGATCGGGCCCATCGTCCATCGGCTCTCCCAGCCCGTTCACCACGCGGCCGAGCAGACCCTCGCCTACGTCGACGCTGAAGGAGCGACCGAGCGGCTCGACCGCGCTCCCGGGGTGAACCCCTTCCAGCTCTCCCAGCGGCATCAGCAGCACCGAGCCCTCGTGGAACCCGACCACTTCGGCGAGAACGGTGCTCGCATCGGAGAAGCTCGTCACACGACACAGCTCGCCCAACGATACGTCGAGCCCGGTCGCCTGGATGACCAGACCGACGACGCTCGTCGTACGGCCGTAGCTCGCGAAGGCGTCGCAGCCCGCGATTCGTTCGAGCAGCAGCTCCGGTCCCGGCATCGCGGCGTCCGCCGTCGGAGCCTCAGACATCGGTCAGCGCCCGATAGACGCGCTCGAGCGCGCGCTCGACCCGGCCGTCGATCACCCGGTCGGGGCCCTCGACGACGCAGCCACCGGGCTCGACTCGAGGATCCGCGATCCACCGGATGTCGTCGCGCGAGGTCGCGCTCTCGCCGGACACATCGGAGAGGAGCGTCAGATCGACCGGGTTGAGACGGATCGCGACGGACTGGCCGACAGGAAAATGTGACAGACCGCGCCGCACGAGATCCACGACCGAGTCGCGATCGCTCTCGACCTCGCGCGCGAGGAGCTGTCGGGCGATCCCGACGGCCAACGCCGCGAGGTTCTCTTCGAGCGTGGCGAGCCAGTCGTTCTGCCGTTCCGAGACGTCGGCGAGCACGGCATCGAGCGTGGCCGTCAACGCCGCGAGCTTCTCGCGCTCCAGACGTTGTCCCTCGGCGAGCCCATCGCCGTGACCTCGCGCGTAGCCGGCGTCGTGACCGCGCTCGAATTCCGTTTGCTCGTCCTCTGTGTCACCGGACGGACCGGTCCCGAGCCCGGTCTGGTCTTCGATGACGCCGGGCATCCAGGGGACCGCGTCGGGAGTCACGTCGGACCGCTCACTCGAGGATCGGATCATCGCCTCCCGATCCCATCATGATCTCCCCGGCGGCCTCGAGCGCCTGGACTTCCTTGAGGATCCGGCCCTGCGCTTCTTCGACTTCGCTGACCCGTACGGGTCCGAGGAAGTCCTGCGCCTCATCGAGGGCGGCCACGGCGCGCTGCGACATGTTGTTACGGAGTCTCTTGGACACCGACTCGCTCGCCGCCTTGAGCGAGAGCGCCAGCTCTTGCGTGTCGACCTCGCGTAGAAGTCGTTGCAGCGACCGGTCGTCGAGCCCGAGCAGGTCTTCGAAGACGAAGGTCAGACTTCGGATCCGCTCGGAGACGTCGGGATCGCGCTCCGCCACTTTGCCGAGGAGCTTGTGCTCCTTCTCGCCGGAGAGCTGCTTGACGAGCGCCGCGGCCGCATCGAAGCCACCCGCCGTCGTGAGATCGGTGGACGACTGGAGCTGCACGCCGGCCTCGTACGCGGTCTCGACGAGCTCGATGGTCTTGGCCGACACGCGACCCGATGTGGCGAGCCGGTAGAGGACATCCGCCGACACCGTGGGCTCGAGCCGATCGATGACCTCGGCGGACTCGTCGGCGTCGATCTGACTGAGGATGAGCGCGATCGTCTGGGGGTGCTCATCGCGAAGCGACCCGGCGATCTGTCGTGGATCCGCGTTTCGCACCGAAGCGAACGCGCCCTGATCGTCGAGTCGGTCGCGTACCCGATCGACCAGCTCGGACGCGGCGTCGGCCGACACGGTCTGACCGAGAAGCTCGCGCGCGTAGTCGATGCCGCCCAGCTCCGATGCGACGGCGCTGCTCGATTCCCATTCGTCGAGGACGATCCGCGCCACGTTCGGGTCGATCGGACCCGACTGCGCGATCTCGTAGGAGATCAGCTCGAGCTCCTCCTGGCTGAGGTGCGCGAGGATCATCGAGGCGGCCTCTTTGCCCAGGAGCATACAGAGGATCGCCGTCTTCTGGGGACCGCTCAGGCCCTCCGCGGTAGCCGCGGGCGATGCGTCGGGCATGGCCTATCCCTCTTGCATCCAGGCGCGGAGCTGCCGCGCGGCTGCCTCGGGTCGCTCGCGCGCCACGCGCATGGCGCGCTCCCGATTCGTCGGGTCGAGATAAGCTTGATCGCCACCCGTCAGCGTGATCCCACCCGGGATTCCGGGACCCACCGCGCCGACCGCTTCGGTCCCCTCGAGCGCCCGTCGCTCCTCGTTGGCTTGCGAGACGAGCTTCAAGGTCTTGAGCGCGACCAAGAACATCAGGACGAACCCGACGATCGCGACGACAGGTCGATAGAGGGTCTGGATCCGGTCGAATATGCCGACGCCGGGGTTGTCGATCGGTAGCGCTTGGACGGGCTCGAACGGCGTGGAGACCACGGTGATCGCGTCGCCACGCGCGTCGTCCAGCCCGACCGCGTTTCGCACCAAGCCCTCGATCCGCTGGACGTCCTGCGGCGTCCGTGGCACGGCGGCACCGTCCGCGTCACGCGCCTCGTTGAGCAACACGGACACCGTGAGCCGTTCGACCTGTCCCGCACCGCCGATGAAATTCTCGATGGTTCTCGGGGTGTCGAACGCGATGCTCGACTCCGAGCGCGAGGCGCCCTGAGCTTCGTCGGTGGGCGTGATGTCGGCGGTGGACTCCGACGAGACGACTTGGCCATCGGCGTCCAACGACTCGACCGTTCGGTTCACCTGGTCGAAGTTGATCAGCGCCGCGACGCGTACCCGCGCGTTGCCCGCGCCGACCACCTCGGAAACGAGGTCCTCGGTCTTCGATTCGAGATAGCGTTCCAGATCTTGCCGCATCTCGAGCTGTCGGGACGTCGCGCCCGCGATGGAGCCCGGCTCGACAGCGGCGGACAAGAGCCGACCCGTGTCGTCGACGATCGTCACGTTGTCGCTTACGAGTCCATCGACGCTTCCCGCGACCAACATCGTGATGCCGCGCACGACGTTGTCCGCCGGCGAGCGACCGGTGGAGAGGCTCAGCACGACCGACGCTTCGGCCGGTCGGTTCGCGCGACGAAAGGCCGACGTCTCGTGCATCGTCAGGTGGACGCGCGCGTCGGAGATCCCTCGCATCTCGGCGATCGTTCGACCGAGCTCGCCTTCGAGCGCCCGCCGGTAGTTGATGCGCTGCGTGAAGTCGGTCATCCCCCATGAGGGCTGATCGAACAACTCGAACCCGGGCCGCCCCTCTCCCGACAGGCCCTCGGCCGCGAGCGCGACGCGCGCCTGCGCCAGGTCTTTCGCCGGCACCATGACGTCGCGTCCGCCGCGCGAAAGCCGGTGCGACACGTTGATCTCGTCGAGTCGCTGGATCACCTGATCCACGCTTTCCAGCGGCATGCCCGCCATCACCGGGACGTAGTCCGGGGCGTTCGCCCAGCGGACGATGCCCCACAGGGCGCCACCGAACAGGACCGCCACCGTCGCCGCCTGCCAGGGCTTGTGAAGACCCAGGCGACCAAGGAAGGCCTGAAGACCTCTCGGGATCATGACGCTCTCCGGTGCGGGGTCATACCTGCATGCTCACGATCGTGCGGTAGGCATCCACCAGCTTGTTCCGCATCTCGACGAGGAGCTCGAGCGCGAGCCCGGCTTCCTCGGCGGCCGCCATCACCTGGTGGAGCTCGACATCCTCCCCGCGTACGAACGCCGCGATGAGGTCACTGGCTTCCGTCTGTTTCTGATCCACGGCGCCCAGCGCCTTGGCGAACACATCGGCGAACGCCTCATCATCTCCGACCGGAGCGGCGGGCCCGTCGCGATTCGAGAGTCCGGCCGCGTCGAGTACCGCGGCACCGATTCGAGAGACCATGTCAAACCCTCACGTCGAGCCGACGACCACGGGGCAGCGCGCTCGTTTCGCTCGCTTGCTCACGACCGTACGTGACCGGCCCCATCTCACGGGCGACGGAGAAGAACTCGCGTTCTTCCGCCGTGAGCACGCTCCACAGCTCGGCGTCGACGCCGGGCGGTGGCAGCTCGGCATCGGTGGGCGCGGGCGCGACCCCGTGCCCCTCCGCGGGAGCGCCCGGCAGCGTCGGAGCCGTTCCGTTCGGGCTCGTGCCCTGGACGTCTTGGTCGGGCGCCGGCGCCGGTCGGAGCTGCGGCAGGGTCGGCGGCGTGACCTGGGGTCCGTGAATGGATTCCATCGTCTACGTGCCTTTCAGATCTCGAGCGCGCGTCTGAGCGCGGCTTTGGCGACTTGGAACACCGTGGCGTTCGCTTCGAACACCCGTCGGGCGCTCATCAGATCGGCGAACTCCTCGTCGATGTTCACGTTCGGGAACTCGACGTAGCCCGCCTCGTTCGCATCGGGGTGGCCGGGTATGTATTCCATGCGACCGGGCGTGTCGGCTTGCGCGGTGCCGGTCACGCGCACTCCGTCGGGCCGCATGAGGCGCGAGAAACCCTCGTCGGGCACCACGTTCGAGCCGATCCGACTCGAATCGAGCAGCTTCGATCCGAGCAGATCCGTGGCGAGCGATTCGTCCGCGGCCTCGAGCTGCACGACCTGTCGTCGGTACGGACCTCCGCCGTCGGCGGTTCGCGTCGTCTCGGCGTTCGCGAGGTTCTGCGCGATCACGTCCATGCGACGCATCTGCGCCGAGAGACCGCTCGCCGCGATCGAGAGCGGTCGAAAGAGCCGGCGAAGACCGGTAGACGCCCCGTCGAGTCCTTGAATCGCCATCCTCAGCCCTGCCGCATGCTGACGCGGATCATGTCGTAGCTCATCCGGAGCAGCCGAGCCTGCGCGTCGAACCGGATGCTCTCATCCGCGAGCGCCACCATCTCACGCTCGAGATCGACAGGCTCGGGGGTTTCGATCCCGTCCTCGGAGAACGGTGCGATGTCTTCGAAGCCAGGCGTCGCGGCGTTCGCGACACGATTGGCGATGCCGGCGATCCGGCTCGTCGAATCGTCGAGTCCCAGCTTCAGGGTGGACGCGATCGATCCGTCGCCCAGCAGGCCTCTCAGCATCGACATCTCCGATCCCGGTGCGACTCGCACCGTTCCGGGCTCCATGTTTCCGGCGAGTCCCGGCCTCGGGCTCGGGCTCGCCGCGTCGGTCGACGTGGGCGGGAGGCAAAGCGTATTCCCCCACGGTATTGGACGGTCGGAGGCCAGCGAGCCGAGCGCGGCGATCGAGCCTACTGGTTGTTTGGCAAGCAGTTACGAGGGTTCAGGGCATCCGCGGAGGCACGCTCGAGCGTCGCGCGACGACCCGTGGGACCAGTCCCGTCGTGGATCGACGCGGAAGACGCTTCCGGCCCGGCGGTCGGTTCTTCCGCCTCGCCCGGACCGATGACGTCGGCGCTAGTGTGGTGCATCAAAAGTCCCTTGCCATTCGAGCGGCGCTGCATCCCGCTCGCCGTCGTTGCTCGATCTCGACGTAGCTATGGCTACGCCTTCGCTCTCGCGTCTTGGCGAGCGGGCGCATCACCACTCTCGGTGGTCAAGGGACTTTTGATGCACCACATTAGTTGTTGAGCTTGTTCCGCAGGGTGCGGTCGGAGATCCCGAGAAGCTGAGACGCCCGGGTGCGGTTGCCCTCCGTCCAAGCGAGCGCCTCGTCGATGAGGATCTTCTCGGCCTCACCGAGCGAGAACGAATGGAGGATCACGCGGGGCGCTTTCCCCACCGGTTGGCCGTCTGTGCCGTTCGTGGGCTCGAAGTCGACGAATGCGCCGGAATCGATCTCGGGTCCCTTGGTGAGGATGACCGCGCGCTCGACCACATGCTGTAGCTCGCGGACGTTGCCCGGCCAGTCGCGCTCTCGGAGGGTCTGGAGCGCTCGCTCCGTCAAGCGAACCGGCTCGACGTCGTGCTGAGCGACCGCTCGATCCACGAATCGCTGCGCCAGGAGCGGGATGTCGTCGCGACGGTCCCGAAGCGGCGGGACGCGAATCGGCACGACGTTGATCCGGTAGAAGAGATCCCGACGAAATTCGTCCGCGGCAACCGCGGCCTCGAGGTCGCGGTTCGTGGTGGCGACGACGCGTACGTCGATCCGGATCGGTTTGGATCCGCCGAGCCGCTCGAACTCCTTCTCCTGCAACACGCGGAGCAGCTTGGCTTGCAGATCCAACCGCATCTCCGAGATCTCGTCCAACAGCAGCGTCCCACCGTTCGCGCGCTCGAACGCACCCTCGACCCGTTTGTCCGCGCCCGTGAACGCGCCTTTCTCGTGCCCGAACAGCATGCTCTCGATCAAGGTCTCCGGCATGGCCGCGCAGTTGATGGCGACGAAAGGCTGGTCTGGGCGGTCGCTCAGCTCGTGCAGCGCGCGCGCCAGGAGCTCCTTCCCGGTGCCGGATTCGCCCTGGACGAGCACGGTCGCGTTGGTGGTCGCGACCGTTTCGATGACCCGCATGACGCGCTGGAAGGAGGGGCTCTCGCCGACGACCTCTCGCCCGCTTCGATACTGCGCCACTTCTTCGCGGAGCTTCGCGTTCTCTCGGCGGAGCCGCGTCAACTCGAGCGCTTGGCTGACCGCGAGCTCGAGCTGCTCGCGTCGCACCGGCTTCGTGATGTAGTCGATCGCTCCGGCCTTGATCGAGGCGACCGCATCTTCGATGGTCCCGTACGCCGTGCTCATGATCAGGGGCACGTCGTAGCCGTCACGCGCGAGGATGTTGAGGAGCTCCAAGCCGGTCAGCTTGGGCATCCGGTAGTCGGATATTACGAGGTCGAACGGCTCCTGCTCGAGGAACTCCAGCGCGGCGGGCACGTGAGGGGCGGTCGTGACCTCGTGGTCAGCGGCCTGAAGCACTTTCTCGAGGAACAGAAGCTCTGTCGGCGTGTCGTCGACACAGAGAATCCTCGCCACCGCGTCCCCTTCCTAAAGTCGTTCAGCCCCCCGGCCGATACGCATATCTAGCGCCCACAACGGCGTGGGGCAAACTGCCACACTCGGCTCTGGAGGCGATCCGTGCGGGTCTCCGACAGCATGATGACCCGATCCGCCATCGAGCGGATCCAACGCACCATGGCGAAGGTCGAGCGCGCGCAAGACCAGATCGCGACGGGGCTCCGGGTACAGCGACCCTCCGACGATCCCATCGCCGCCGATCGGATCCTGGAAGTGTCGTCCGAGCTTCAAGCGACGACCCAATACATGCGCAACATCGAGCGTGGGCTCCTCCGAGTTCAAACCGAAGAACAAGCGCTCGATGGGCTCACGGACCTGCTCGCCCGCGCGCGGGAGATCGCGGCGCAGCAGGGCAGCTCGACGGCCGGCGCGACCAGCCATGCGATCGCCGCGGAGGAAGTCGCCGGGCTGGTCGAATCCGCGATCGCGTTGGGCAACACGCGGTTCGGCGACACCTACCTGTTCGGAGGCGCGTACGCGACGACGGCGCCGTTCGCCGACGATGGTAGCACGTCCCCGACAGCGCCCCCCGTGGGGAGCCATCTGCTGGAAATCGACAACGGTCGTACCGCCGAGTCGAATCACGACGGGCAAACCGTGTTCGTCGATACCCGGGCCATCTCGCTACTACAGGACCTCGAGGCGGCACTCATCTCCGGTGACTCGTCGGCGATCGGCGCGGCGATCGTCCCGTTCGAGACCGCGCTCGACGACGTGCAGGAGCTCATCGGCGAGATCGGCGTACGCGCACAGAGCTTCGAGGCCGTCCGGAACGCGCATGAAGAGCGCGAGCTAGACCTGCTGGAGGTGCGATCCGAAGCTCGTGACGTGGACCTCGACCGAGCGGTAACCGAGCTCCTCGCTCACCAAGCGGCGCTCGAAGCCGCATTGTTGGCGATCAGTCGCACCGACACCACATCACTGCTGGACCGTATCTAGCGAAACCTGGACATCGATGACTACCGCCACACCCATGCTCGGAACCGAGATCGAGCTCGTCGACGGACCAATCGGGCTACCGGATCACTGCAAGTATTCTCTCGTGGTCGGCTCGCGCGAAGGGTTCTACTGGCTGCAATCGCTCGACGAACCGACCCTGGGTTTCGTGCTGGTCGACCCGTTTCCGCGCTTCGAGGGATATACGGTCGACATCGGTTCGGCCGCGCAGGCGGAGCTCGGCCCGTTCGATCGTTCCGAGCTGCTCGTGCTCACCGTGGTGACGCTCGGCGGCTGCGAGACGGAACCGGTCGGGACCAACCTTCGGGGACCCATCGTGTTCAACCTCCGCACGCGAAGGGCGAAGCAGCTCGTGGTCTCGGATCCCGACGTGGAGCTGCACGCCGTATTCGATCCCTTCTCGGAGATCGCCGCGGCGGTTTGAGCCGCCCCCGGGGGAACCGGCGACGCCCTCTGTCGCTCCCCTCCGAGAGGCGCCGTCGCGCCCGTGACGCGAGCGCCACGACCGACTCAACACGCGTCGGGATCTGTACATACGAGATCGGGCGTTTCGCGCTCAACTTCGCTCTGACGGGGCCGATACTCGTTGCTGCGACCGGACGAGTTCCGGGCGCCCTGAGGAGCATGGATGCTCCCGGGAGGCACCCTCAAGGAGGAGAACAACATGCCTCGCATCAACACCAACGTGTCCGCGTTGCGGGCGCAGCGGATCTTGACACAGAGCGACCGTGCGTTTGGGCGTTCGGTGGCTCGACTGTCGTCCGGCTTCCGCATCAACCGCGCGTCGGATGACGCTGCCGGTCTCGGTATCGCGAACAAGATCCGAGCCGACGTGGGGGCCCTTCAGCAGGCCTCACGGAACGCCGAGCAGGCGATCTCGCTCTTGCAGGTCGCGGAAGGCGGAGCGTTCCAGGTGGAAGCGATCGTAGAGCGGATGAAGGAGCTGGCTTCGCAGTCGGCTTCGGACAACGTCTCCGACAGCGACCGCTTGCTGATCCAGGCGGAGTTCAGTGAGCTCCAGTCCGAGATCACGCGTATCGTCAGCACCACCAAGTTCCAGGGCAACGTCCTTCTGGACGGCACGCTCGGGAACGTCGTGGATACGGACGATACGAACAGCACCATTCTCGCGGCCGGGACGCAGGTGCAGTCGGCGCAGATCACCGGTGCGACTGCGGACACGTACACGTTCTCGCAGTCCGGTGCGGACATCACGCTGACGAACTCGGCTGGCGACCTCACGCAGGTGGTCACGGTCGGTGGCGGTGGGAAGCAAACGGTCAGCTTCAGCGCCTTCGACCTTTCGATCGAGCTCACGGCTTCGTTCGCGACGACCGCCGACACGGTAGCCGGCAACCTCGTCGTCAACGGTGGGAACACTTCGTTCCTGGTGTCGGTGTCCGGTGATCCGGCGGGCAATGACAAGGTCTCGCTCACGAGCCTCGACATTCGCCTGGCGACGCTCGGCAGCAGCGTGGTCGCGACCGGTCTCGCGGCCGAGTCGCTGAGCACGAAGGCCGGTGCAGAGCAAGCCATCGGCGTGCTGGACCAGGCGATCCAGGACGTCTCGTCGGTGTTCGGTAGCATCGGTGCGGCCCAAAACCGCATCGAGTTCGCGCTGAACAACGCCGACACGGCGATCGAGAACTTCTCGGCCGCGCAGTCGGTGATTCGTGACGTGGACGTCGCCACCGAGTCCACGGAGTTCGCACGACTCAGCATCCAGCAGCAGGCCACGACGGCCATGCTGGCGCAGGCGAACGCCGCGCCGCAGCTGGTGCTTCAGCTCCTCGGATAACGACCCTGGGAGCTAGTGCGTAGTGGAGGCGAGCGTGCTCCGGCCCGGATTCGTCCGGGCCGGAGCTTCGCCACAGCAGTGAGAGGATAATATGGAACCGGTCTCGTTCTTCAGCGGCATCTCCAGCGGCATCGACTTTCGATCGCTGGTCGACGAGATCATGCGCGCCAAGCAACGGCCCGCCGATCTGATGCGGAACCGGATCACCGGTATCGAGGCTCGATCCCAGGCGTACGCGGGGCTACGCGACCTCGTGGCCACCTTTCGAGACGCCGCCAAAGCACTGTCCGACGGGACGATCTTCGGGAGCCGATCGGCCAGCTTCTCGGGATTCAACCCGACGCTCGGCAGCCCCATCCATGCGACGGCCAGCGCGGGAGCCGCCACGGGCACGTACTCGGTCGAGGTGCTTCAGAAGGCGACGGCGGAGAAGCTCGCGGGGAGCGACTTCGCGTCCTCGACGGCAGGACTGGGGCTCTCCGGCGAGTTCTTCGTCAACGGAGCTCGAATCGAGGTGATCGGGACCGACTCGCTCGCCGACATCGCGACCCAGATCCGTACGGCCACGAACGGCGGGTCGGCGGTCGACGCGACGGTGCTCGCGACGGGTGCGGACGCGAATCGTCTCGTTCTGACGGCCGAGCAGGTAGGGGAAGCCGGTGTCGATCTCGTGGACGGGAGTGAAGGCGTGCTCCGTTCGCTCGGTCTCCTCGACGCGTCGACCACCATCAAGCACGGGACCTCCAACGGGGCCAAGAGCGATGGGTTCGACGCGTCCGACGTAGGGCTATCGACACAGCTCGGATTCCTGAACTTGCCCCCGATCTCGACCGTGACGATCGGTTTGGGACTGGCGGCATTCACCGTCGACATCGACTTGAGCTCGGACACGCTCGAAGACCTCGCGAACAAGATCTCCGCGGCCGCGTCGAGCGCCGGCAGCGCCGTGACCGCGACGGTGGTTCAAGAATCGAGCGGCCCGCAGAGCGGCTTCCGATTGGATATCGATGGCACGACCGCCTTCGCCGACTCGAACGGCGTCCTCGAGATGCTCGGCGTCCTCGAGGGAGGTCGGGGCTCGGTGGCGCAGGAGCTCCAGGGAAGCGCGCTGGAAGTCGCGGGCTCGACGCCCGCGTCCGCCGGGACGCTGCTTTCGGCGCTTCACGTCGGGGGGGTCGCGGCGAACGTGCAGGCGGGCGATACGCTCACCATCGCGGGCACCCGAGGAGATGGGACGGCGCTCGCGTTCACGTATACGGTCGGAGCGACGGACACCCTTCAGGACGTGCTCGACCGCCTGAACAGCTCTACCGATGGACTTCAGGCGGGCTCTCGAACGGCAACCGCGTCGATCTCGGCCGGTGGGGAGCTCAGCGTCGTCGATGACGAATCCGGCGTCAGCCAGCTGTCGCTCTCGATCGTCGCCAACAACGAAGGCGGTGGCACGCTCGACTTCGGACCGCTCACGCTGATCGCGGGGGGGCGGTCGAGACAGGTGCAAGCCGGTGCCGACGCGTTGGTCAACGTCAACGGCGCGCTGTTTCAGCGGGCGAGCAACACGATCGAAGACGCGATCCCCGACGTGACGCTCGACGTGCTGCGCGCCGAGCCCGGCACTACGCTCGATGTCGTCGTGGAAGAGAACACGGGCGGTTCGACCGAGGGCATCTTGGCGCTCGTCGAAGCGTACAACGCGATCGTGGACTACATCGAGGAGCAGTCGGCGCCCGTTTCGGAGGGGCAGAACCCACGACCCTTCGCCGGCAACGTCTCCGTGCGCTCGATCCGTAGCCGTTTGCGCCGGTCGCTCCAGACGAGCTTGCTCCCGGGGGCGGCGGGCGGGCTCGAGCGGCTCGCGGACGTCGGCATCGAGATCGACCGACATGGCCGGTTCCAGGTCGACACGAGCGCGCTGGAGGCCCAGTACGCCAAGGACCCGGTCGCCGTGGAGCGACTCTTCTCGGCGCATGGGCGCGCGGACACGTCCGCGCTCAACTTCCTGGCCGGTACGGACGAAACGACCGCGGGCACGTACGAGATCGATGTGACGCAGGTCGCCCAACGTGCGAGCCGGACGGGGTCCGGCTTCGGTGGGACCTACGTCGACGACGGCACCGCGGACACGATCACGGTCACGGACCTCTCGTCCGGCGGGGAGTTCACGGCGGCGCTCACCAACGGGATGACGCTGTCCCAGGTTACCGCGGCGCTCAACGCCGAGTTCGAGACGGCGCGTGCCCACCAGTTGACCGCGGACCAGGCGCTGTTCTCCGACGCGACGGGAACGCGAGCGGGCGCTACGACGACGCTCGACCAGCTCCATTCCGCCGGGGGCGTCAACTACGGGGTCGCCGATGGCGACACGATCACGATCTCGGGGACGCGTTCCGGTTCCGTGGCGTTCTCGTTCGATCTGACGATCACGGACGCGAGCACCCAGACGCTCGGTGACCTGTTGTCGCAGATCGACGCGCAGTTCGGGTCCGACGCCTCGCTGTCCGCGACCGATGGCGTGATCGTGGCCGACGCGAATCAGGCCGGCGCGAGTCAGATCTCACTCGCGTTGACGTCGGACAACGCCGGGGGCGGGACGCTGTCGTTCGGGAGCTTCGACGACACCGTGATCGGCCGGTCGGCAGTCGACATCACGGCCACCGATGCGGGCGGCGAGCTACGGCTCGAGCACGGCTCCTACGGAGCCAGCCAAGGATTCGACGTTCGGTTCACGGCGGGCGGCGCCGATGGGACCGGATCGCTCGGCTTCGCGGCCGGAGCGGCGTCCGGTCAGAACGTCGAGGGAACGATCGGCGGTCTCGCGGCCACGGGTCAGGGTCGCGTCCTGACCGGGGGCTCGGGTACGACGGTCGACGGGCTTGCCGTCGAGATCGTGGGAACCGGCCTCGGCGCGCTCGGCAACGTGACGTTCAGCCACGGCATCGCCTCGATCGTCGAACAGCTCGCGACAGACCTCACGGATGCGGGCCCCACGTCGATCGACGCCCTTGCCGATCGC
>JAKSCH010000477.1 GCA_022360695.1 Gemmatimonadota bacterium | reverse complement strand
GTGATGTCGGCCGCCTCGATCGCGATATCGGTGCCCGTTCCGACGGCGAGACCGACGTTTGCGGTCTTGAGCGCGGGCGCGTCGTTGATCCCATCGCCGACGAAGGCGACGGTTCGACCCTCGGTTTGGAGCCGCCGCACTTCATCGACCTTCTGGTCGGGCAGGAGGTTCGCGCGATAGGCATCGAGGCCGAGCTGACGCGCCACGGCCGCCGCCGTCCCCTCGTTGTCCCCCGTCAGCATGATCGTCGCGAACCCGAGCCGTCGGAGCTCGGCCAGCGTTTCCGGAGCGTCGTCACGGGTGGGGTCCGCGATCGCGATCGCGCCCAGGAACCGACCGCCGCGAGCCACGTACGCCATCGTCCGCCCGTTGTTCTCGAGCTCCGTCGCGAGCGCGGCGGCGTCCCCGATGTCGACGCCCTCCTCCTCCATCAGAAGCGCGTTCCCGATCACGACCCACTCGTCTTCGACCCGGCCACGCACGCCACGACCGACCTCCGCCTGCACGTCCGTCGCGTCGAGACCCGAAAGCCCACGCTCTTCGGCCGCCCCCACGATCGATCTCGCGATGGGGTGCTCGGATCGCGACTCGAGCGCGGCGGCGAGCCGAAGGAGCTCCGTCTCGGCGGCATCGGACGACGCGACGATGTCGACGACGCGTGGCGCCCCACGCGTGAGCGTTCCCGTCTTGTCGAACACCAGCGTGTCCGCGCCATCGAGGGTCTGGATCGCCGCGCCGTCGCGCACGAGGACGCCGCGCGTAGCACCGAGACCGGTACCCACCATCAAGGCCGTAGGCGTCGCGAGGCCGAGCGCGCAGGGGCACGCGATGACGAGCACCGCCACCGCGGCGTAGAGTGCGAGCGAGACGCGACCCAGCTCCGGGTTCGCCCAGGGAAGAAGCCCACCGGCCCACGCCGCGATATCGCCGAGGAAGCGCGGCACGAGAAGCCACCCGGCGAACGCCGCGAGCGCCAAGATGAGGATGGTCGGGACGAAGACGGCGGTCACGCGGTCCGCGAACTCCTGGATGGGGACCTTGCTCGCCTGCGCCTCCTCGACCATGCGGACGACGTTCGAGAGAAACGTGTCTTCGCCGACCCCGGTGGCCCGCACGCGAAGCGCGCCCACGTGGTTCACGGTGGACCCGACGACCTCGTCACCGGGTCCCTTCTCGACCGGGATGGACTCACCGGTGGCGAGCGACTCGTCGATCGCGCTCCGACCCTCGAGGATCACGCCATCGGTCGGGATCTTCTCGCCGGGCAGGACGCTGAGGACATCGCCGACCGCTACGTCGGCCGTCGGGATCTCGACGACCGCGCCACCACGCTCGACCCGCGCGACCGGAGCTTCCAGAGAGAGCAGCGCTCGGATGGCGGACGACGTCCGACCCCGCGCGCGCGCTTCGACGAAGCGGCCGGTGAGGTGGATCGCGACGATCATCGCGCCCACGCCGGCGAAGTTCATCACCATGGGCGCGAGGCCGGCCGCGTGAAGCGTCGCCCACAGACCGGTGAGGATCGACACCCCCGCTCCGAGCGCGATGAGGACATCCATGTTCGGGACGCCCGACCGCGCCGATCGCCACGCGCTCGACGACGTGTCTCGTCCCGGTCCGAGGAGCACCGCCGCGGCGAGCGCGGTCAGACCGACGTCGAAGGCGAGCGCGGAAGGCCACCTGAGCCCCGACGTCATCTCGGGGATCATCCAGATCATGAGCGGCGCGGTGATGGCCCAAGCCGCCCACATCCGTCCGCGCGCGGCAGCGAGCTGCCGCTCGGACTCGTCGAGCCGTTCTTCCTCTGTCGCCCTGCGGTCGGTCCCGGGGATCTCGCTCAGCTCGTAGCCGGCGCCCTCGACCGCCGCCGCGAGCTCCTCGAAGGTGACGGCTCGCGAGAGCGCGACCGTAGCGGACTCCGCCGGGAGGCTGACCGTGGCCTCCACGCCGTCGATCGCGTTGAGGGTCTTCTCGACGCCGGCGACGCACCCCGCGCAGTGCATCCCGCCGACCCGGTAGACCTTCTTCCCGACGACGGCCCGGGACGCGCTTTCCGCGGCGGCGCGCGTCATCGGGCGAATCGGTTGAAGAGATCCACGATCTCACGACGTACCTCGTCCGCGGTCTCACCACCTTCGGCGATCGCATGCGAGGCGCAGCGGTCCAGGTGGCTGGCCAGGAGCTCCTTCTCGGCCGAGCGAAGGGCGGAGTGCACGGCGGCGAACTGCTGGAGGATCTCCGGGCAGTAACGGTCCTCCTCCACCATCCGTCCAAGGCCCTCCACCTGCCCGCGGATGCGGGCGAGCCGACGGCCGAGATCCGTTTTCGTCGTCTCGGGAATCCCCATGGCATGCGCCGGGGTCGAGCCTGTGCTCACGGCGGCCTCCTCATGATACTGTACTCGGGTATAGTATACTGCCCAGGAGTCGTTCCCGCGAGAGACATGCTCGATGCGTCTCCGCCGCGCGCCCGGCGGACCGACGCCGGGCGCGGCTGGACGCGAAACCTGCGGCTCGCGTAAACTCAGCGGATGTTCAAAAGGCTGAGACAGATGGTCGACGATGTGCTCGACCACCTCGAATCGAAGATCGACGACGTGAGCGACGATGATGTCGACAAGCTGATACGCGCGATGCGCGACGAGCTCGTCGAGACCAAGGCGCGCATCCCCGAGCTCGAGTCGCTCCTCGCGTCGCAGCTCGAGCGGGCGGATGTCGAGAAGGAGAAGGCGGAGGTCGCCGAGCGTCGCGCGGCGAAGGCGGCGGAGATCGATGACGCCGAGACCATCGAGGTCGCCAACCGTTTCGCCGCGCAGCACCGGCAGCGTCTCGAGGTTCTCGTGGTCAAGGCCGAGGGTACGCGCGCGGAGATCCTTCAGCACAAAGACGAGGTCGAGCAGATGACCGAGCAGCTGAAGGAGGCGATGACGCGGCGCGACGCGCTCGGTGTCCAACAACGCCGTGCCAAGGTGATCGAGAACCAGACTTCCCGTTTCGACTCGGTCGATGCGTTCGACCGCATGGCCGAGAAGATGGAAGGCGAATCGGATCTCGACGCGGCGCGTCGTGAAGTCGATCTCGATCTCGACCCGCTGTCCGAGCCGCCGCCACGCGACTACGCGGCGGAAAAGGCCGCGCGAGAGATGCACGCGGAAGACATGCTCGAGGAGCTCAAGCGTCGCATGTCGGAGGGGAAGTAGTGGGACGCCCCTCGGCCTGGGGGCGGCCACGCGTGAGAAGCGGTCGGTAGCGACGAATGGATCTTCTCACGCTCGCGGTCTTCGGCTATCCGCTCGTCCTCATCGCCATCGGGATCGCGCGGTCGCGCGCGGTAAAGAGCCATGCGGACTTCATGGTGGCGGGCCGCAACGTGCCCGTCGCCATGCTCGTGGGGACGTTGGTCTGCACGTGGATCGGATCCGGCTCGCTCTTCGGCGGCGCGGGGCTCGCGTATCGGACCGGGATCGCGGAGCTCTGGTTCTCGTCCGGCGCTTGGGTCGGCCTCCTCGTGGCGTTCTACCTCGCGCCCCGTGTCCGGTCGATCGCCAAGTACACGGTGCCGGACCTCCTCGAGCAACGGTACAACGCTGCGGCTCGCGTGCTCGGGACCATCGCGATCATCCTCGCCTACGTGACGATCGCGGCGTACCAGTTCCGCGGGGGCGGGTGGATTCTCAGCATCGTGACCGACGGCGCGATCTCGCCGACACAGGGCATGCTGATCACCGCGGCAGCCATCGTTCTCTTCACCGCGTTGGCGGGCATGGTGTCGATCGTCACCGTGGATCTCTTCAACGGGATCATCATCACGCTCGGGATCGTGATCGCGCTGCCGTACCTCGTGTTCTCGAACGGAGGGTTGGGGGCCGTGACCTCGGCGCTCCCGGAGGCGCACCTCACGCCGCTGGGTGGTCACAACGTGCTCTGGGTCCTCGGCGTCGCCATGCCCACGTTCCTGCTGATCCTGGGCGAGAGCGGGATGTACCAGAAGTTCTTTTCCGCCAAGGATGCCGGATCGGCGAAGAAGGCCGTGGTCGGCATGTTTCTCGGCGTGGTCTTCATCGAGACCACGCTCGCGCTCCTCGCGATCGTGGGACGCGCGGTATTTCCCGAGCTCGAGACCGCGACCTGGATGGGAGGGCGCGACGCCACGGAGACCGTCATCCTTCACATCGCCGCCAACGGCCTCCCGATCTTGGGCGGCGCGATTCTGCTGGCGGCCGCGGTCGCGATCGTGCTCTCTACCGGAAACACGTTCCTGCTCGTGCCGTCCACGAACGTGAGCCGCGATATCTACGAGCGATTCGTGAACCCGGGAGCTACGGAGGCGGAAAAGCTCAACCTGCAACGAGCCTTCGTGGTCATCTTCGGCGCGCTCGGGTTGGTGCTGCTGACGCAGTTCGACAGCGTGCTCGCGATGGCGCTGTACGCCTATTCGCTCGTCGGCGCGAGCCTCACGCCCGCTCTGCTGGCGGCGTTTCTCTGGAAGCGGGTGACGGCGCAAGGTGGGGTGGCCTGCATCGCCGGAGGCTTGGGGAGCATCGTGGGGATCGCGATCCTGTCCCGGCTCGGATTGAACTTCACGGCGACGATCGGGGGTACGGAGTTCGACTTCGCCTCCAGCGATTACATCGTCATCCCGGGTGTGCTCGCTTCCATCGGTTTGCTCGTCATCGTCAGCCTGTTGACGAAGCCGTCGGCGGAGGAGAAGTGGAAGCCGTTTTTCGTCGAGAGCCCGGAGTCCGTGTAGGGGCGGTGGATCCTGTCGGTCGCGCGCTACCTCGTTCGCGACGACCTCGCCCGCTCCTCGACGTGCCGTCGACCGATGTCGGTCCGATCGAGCGGGACCTCGTCACTTGGGCGGTCGTCGGTCGCGGTCGAACCGGGCGACGACCTGCCGTCCCTTGATCCGAGCGCCGTCGAGCCCTTTGACCACGTCGTCCGCCACGAGCGAATCCACGTCCACGAGCGTGAAGCCTTGTCGCACATCGATTCGTCCGATCTGCCCGCCGGCCGCGCCGGTCTCACCCGTGATCGCGCCCACGAGGTCGCCGGGTCGGGCGCCGTCTCGTTTCCCTACGCCTACGTAGACGCGCGTCCACGTAGGGCGGGTCACTCGCTCGGCCGGCGCGGAGATCGCGTCGTCCGCGGCATCCCCGTCACTCGGAGCTTTCGAGCGTAGCAAGCCGGCGAGCGCGGCGGCGACTCGATCGGCTCCGTGCTCCTCCAGCAACGGCGCCAGCAACAGTCCGTTCGCCGTCAGGTCGAGACGAGCGACGGCGTCGCTCACCCGCGCCCGAAACGCGTCGACATCGTCGTGGAGTTCGCCGAGGTCCGCGCCGCCCATCGGAACCGTCCTCCAACCGGAACGTGCGCCGAGCAGTTCGAGCTGCCGCTCGTGCAGCGGGTGCACGATGGCGAACCGCTTCCCGGCGCCCGCGAGCCCCCCCGTCAAAGCCAGGGGGTCCGAAGGCAGCCCCAACGCGATCGCCACCTCGGCCGGGTCGGGCGCGTCACCCGGCCCGCCGATGCGGACTCCCGCATCGGTCTCGTCCCCGGCGATCTGAAAGCCCTCCACGGTCAGCGCGACTTCGACATCGTCGATCCGATCGGGATCGGCGACGTACACGAAGACCGATCCTCCCCCGTCTTCCGCGAGACCATGGATGAGCCGCGTGAGGTGGGCCACGCGTCCGGCGTACGTCGCCGCGGTGGCCACGCGGATCTCATCGGCGCGTCCCGCGGACTCGGACGCTTCGTCGAACAGCTCGGCCGGCCAGCGCCGCGCGCGAGGAAGCTGGCGCACGAGCAGATCCTCGAACGCCTCGTCGCGTCCGTGCGCGGCGGCCACCCTGCGCGCGCCCTCGGCGCTCTGGAGAATCGCCTCGACGGCGGCCCACTCGTCGCGAAGCGACCCGACGCCGTCGAGGATCACGGTGCGGATATCCGTCGCCGCGAGGTCCCCCGTCCGCACCGCGCCGAGCAGGAGGACCGGCGTCGAGCAGATGATACGGGCGCCCGTGAGCTCCGCGATCCCCGGTGCCGAGTCACGGGTGAGCGCGAGCGTCTCGAACGGCCCGGCGACGGGCGTCGCGGCCACCGCGCGCGCGCAGCGAAGGACACGGTCCGGGGTCGGCGAGAGCACGAAGACTCGTCCCTCGTCACCGGCTTCTTCCAAATCGCGCGCGGCCGCATGCGCGTACAGGGTGGCGGCGCCTCCGCCCTCGCCCACGAGCAACGCGATGTGGTGACCACGATCGACCGCGGGTGCGAGCGCGGCGACGATCTCGGGGACCTGAGGATCGGAGGTCCCCCGTTTCCTACGGGTTGGTGGACTCACGGCGCCAAGCCTCGATTCGAAGGGGGTGGAGCGGAGGACTATGGTACCAGTGGATGCCGACAGTCGCGAGAAGCGTTGACGGCTCGCACGACCGTCGTCTAACCTCAGCGCCGCTTCCACCTACGGGTCCGACGGTCGACGACCCCTCGAACGAAGGCGAACGCGAAGTCCGTGTTTGAGTTTCTCGCCGCGGTGCATGGGTGGGTATGGGGGATTCCCCTCATCGTCCTACTCCTTCTCACCGGCCTCAACTACACGTTCCTGCTCCGTGGACTCCAGTTCCGAAAGCTGGGGCACGCGCTGTGGTTGGCGCTGGTCGAGCGGCACGAGCCGGGAGGCGAGGGGGACATCTCTCACTTCCAGGCGCTGATGACGGCTCTCGCGGCGACGGTGGGGACGGGGAACATCGTCGGCGTGGCGACCGCGATCGGAGCCGGCGGACCGGGGGCGCTGTTCTGGATGTGGGTGACCGGCTTGGTGGGGATGGCGACCAAATACGCGGAAGCCGTGCTCGGGGTTCGTTTCCGGGAGACCGATTCCAGGGGCGAGAAGGCGGGCGGACCGATGTACTACCTCGAGCACGGTCTCGGGAGCGGCCGTCTGGGTCGCGTCCTCGCCGTCGCGTTCGCGCTCTTCGCGGCGATCGCGGCGTTCGGGATCGGAAACGGGGTGCAGTCACAGGCGGTCGCGGACGCGCTCAACGAGACGTTCGGCGCCCCCCAGTGGCTCGTGGGCCTCATCACGGCGATCGCCGTCGCGCTCGTGATCGTCGGCGGGATCCGCTCGATCGGTCGGGTCACGAGCATCTTCGTGCCGTTGATGATCGTCCTGTATCTCGGCGCGGCGGGCATCCTGCTCGCCTCCAATGCCGATCGGATTCCCGAAGCGTTCCGGCTCATCTTCGATGGGGCGTTCGGCGGCGAGGCGGTAGCGGGCGGCGTGATCGGGTACACCGTGTGGCAAGCCATGCGCTTCGGCGTCGCCCGGGGGGTGTTCTCCAACGAGTCGGGTCTCGGGACCGGCGCCATCGCTGCGGCGGCGGCCCGTACCAACGAGCCCGTGCGTCAGGCACTCGTGTCGATGACGCAAACCTTCATCGACACGATCGTCGTCTGCACGTTCACGGGTCTCGCGATCATCACGACGGGGGCGTGGTCCTCCGGAGCGGACGGCGCGAACATGACCCAGCTGGCCTTCACCCGCGGGCTCGCCGTGGGTTGGGCCGATGCGATCGTGGCGTTGGGGCTCACCACGTTCGCGTTCAGTACGATGCTGGGGTGGTCGTACTACGGAGAGCGGTGTCTCACCTATCTCGGTGGCGAGCGCGTAATCCATCCCTATCGGCTCACGTTCGTGGCGGTCGTGGCGCTCGCCGCCATCGTCGAGCTCGATGTCGTATGGCTCGTCTCGGACATCCTGAACGGTCTCATGGCCGCCCCGAACCTGGTCGGACTCCTTCTGCTGTCCGGGCTGGTGTGGCGCGAGACGCGCTCCTACTTCGGGCTCGCGACGCGCCGAGATGGCGTCACGTCTTCGGAAGAGCGGGACTAACCGCGAAAGCGGCGGTTGTGACCGATGTCGTAGGCTCGGATCGACAGGACGCCACGGGACGTGAGACCCACATCGGACAACGAGCGCGCCTCGTCTCGGATCTCGCGTTCCGCGAACTCGGTGTAGAAATCCGCGGGGTCATCCGACGAGCGCTGGAGCATCGCGCGGATCCCGAGCGCCTTCGCATCCGCCACCGACATGTCGGCGGGAAGATCCACGACGTGCTCGAGCCAACGGTCCGGCATCATCAAGCGAACGGTGATGGTGTCGGCCATGACGCTCAGTGTCCTCGCAGCGTGTAGAGAAACCGTTTCGCGAGATCGGTGACGTCGAGCCCGACCACCCGGTCGGTCTCCACGTGAACGTTGGTGTGGCCGCCCTCGCGATCGACGGCGAACCGCGCGAGACCGATCTCGCCGACGAAGGTCAAGGAGGACTCCGTCTCCTCCTCCACCCGCAGCCCCGAGTGCTCCTCGAAGAAGCGTTTCGCCCGCTCGAGAACATCCTCCGGCGAGACATCGGTGATCGTGACGTAGCGCACATCCGCTCCTGATCGAGATCCCGGCGGCCGCCCCTATTCCGTCGCCGCGGGCGGCTTCGCGCGGCGGAAAATCTCGTCGCTTCCGGGCGCCGTCAACCGACGTGGCTTCCCCCCGCCTCGGGCGATACCATCCTGCGCCATGACTACCGACATCTCATTCGGGCGCTTCTTCCTGCCCGGTCCGACCGAGGTCCCCGTCGACCTCTTCGACGCGATGCGCCGACCCGTCGTCGGTCACCGGAGCGCGGAAGTCTCCGGTCTGATCGCCGGGCTTCAACCGCAGGCGTCGAATCTGTTTCAGACGGCTCGGCCCATCTATCTGTCCACGTCCTCCGCGACCGGGATGATGGAGGCCGCCATCACGAACCTCACGCGCAAGCGCGCGCTGTGCCTGAGCTGCGGCTCGTTCAGTCACCGATTCTTCGACATCGCGGCAGCCACCGGTCGCGCGGCCGACGTCCTGGAGGCCGACTGGGGCGAGCCGAATCTGCCGGAGGCGCTTCGCGAGGCGCTGACGGAGGGCGGGGGGGCGTACGATCTCGTCACCGTCGTGCACTCGGAGAGCTCGACCGGCGTCCTCAACCCGCTCCAGGAGCTGTCCGCGGTCGTCCACGAGTTCGACGACGTCTTGATCGCGGTGGACACGGTGTCCTCGATGGCCGCGGCCCCGATCCTGACCGACGACTGGGGGCTCGACTTCGTGCTCACCGGATCGCAGAAAGCGGTCGCCCTGCCGCCCGGGCTCGCGCTGGCGGCGGCGTCCGAGCGCTCGCTCGCTCGCGCCCGCGAGGTCGAGCACCGCGGGTTCTACTTCGATCTGCTCAAGTTCGAGAAGAACCTCGAGAACTCGCAGACGCCGAATACACCGGCGGTCTCGTTCCTGTTCGCGCTCGAGCACCAGCTCGCGAGGATCACGGAGGAAGGGCTCGACGCGCGCTGGGCCCGGCACCAGGCCATGGCGGATCGCACGTACGCTTGGGTCGATGAGACCGCGTCGCGAACCGGAGCTCCGTACCGGGTACTCGCGCCCGAGGGGTACCGATCGCCGGCGGTGACGGTGATCATGCTCCCCGAAGACCGAACGGGTCCCGAGGTCGCGGCCCGGGCGAAGGAGCGCGGGTTCACCATCGCCCCCGGGTACGGTCGTTTGAAGGAGGGCTCCTTCCGGATCGGCCACATGGGCGAGCACACCATGGAGGAGCTCGAGGCCCTCCTGAGCGTACTGGACGACATCGTATGAGCGGAAACGGAACGTCTGCGACCAAGCGTCTCGTCGTCGCGGACCCGCTGCTGCCGGAGGGTCTCGACGTGCTGCGCGAGGCGACGGGGCTCGCGGTGGAGGACCACACCGAGGACGATCGCTCGCAGCTCACGGAGGCCCTGCACGGGGCGTCCGGGCTCATCGTGCGGAGCCGGACGAAGGTCGACGCCGAGCTGATCCGATCGGGGGAGGCGCTCGAGGTCATCGGACGGGCCGGGGCGGGCGTCGACAACATCGACATGGCCGCGGCCACGCGCCGAGGGATCGCGGTGCTCAACGCCCCGGGCGCGAACACGGTCTCCACGGCGGAGCTCGCGTTCGGTCTGATCATCGCCGCGGCCCGTCGCATCGCGGAGGCCGACGCGAGCGTGCGCGCCGGGGAGTGGAAGCGAAAGGAGCTGCGGGGCTCGCAGCTCTGCGGGAAGACGCTGGGGGTCGTCGGAGCCGGTCGGATCGGGGCCGAGGTCGCCCGTCGGGGGCGGGCCTTCGGGATGCGGGTGATCGCGCACGACCCGTACATCACGGCGGAGCGGGCCGCCGAGCTCGGGTTCGAGCTCGCGGCCCTGGACGAGCTCTTGCCGGCCGCCGATGTGCTGACCTTGCACGTGCCGCTCACCGACGAGAATCGGGGGCTGATCGGGCGCGCCGAGATCGCCGCGCTCCCCGAGGGCGCCATCCTCGTCAACGCGGCGCGCGGCGGACTGGTCGATGAGGCGGCGCTGGCCGAGGCCCTGGCGAGCGGTCATCTGTCCGCGGCCGGTCTCGACGTGTTCGAGAACGAACCACTGCCGGAGAACAGTCCCCTCCGAGGAGCCCGGAATCTCGTCGTCAGCCCCCATATCGGCGCATCGACGGTCGAGGCGCAGCGTGAAGTCTCGCGTCAGATCGCGGTCGCGGTCCGCGACGCGTTGCTCTCGGACGACTATCAAGCGGCGCTCAACGCCCCCTACGAAGCGGGCGACCGCGACCGCACGGGTCCGGTGATGGAGTTGGGACGGAGGTTGGGCACCTTGCTGGCGGGTCTCGAGGACGGCCCAGAGGGGCGGCTCGAGGTGCGATACGCCGGCTCGGTGGATGGAGTGCTCCGACCGCTCGCGGCGGCCGCCGTCGAGGGGTTCCTACGACACCGCGTGGCCCAGCCGATCAACGTCGTCAACGCGTTGTCGGTCGCGAGCGAGCGCGGTCTCGAGGTCGCGCGCGTCCGGACGGGGGCCGTCGCCGACTACACGAACTACGTCGAGATCGAGTGCACGTACGGGGACCACGCGACCACCGTGGGCGGGGCCCTGCTCGGTGAGCGACAGCACGCGCGGATCGTTCGGATCGGACGCTTTCACGTCGACACGGTACCGGGAGGGACGCTTCTGCTCATCCGGAACCGCGACGTTCCGGGTGTGATCGGTGAGGTCGGAAGCAAGCTCGGTCAGGCCGACGTGAACATCGCGGAGTACCACCAGTCGCGTCGGGAAGCCGGAGGCAAAGCGCTCGGCGTCGTGACGGTCGACGGCGCGGTGCCCGGTGACGTGCTCACCGAGCTCCGAGGTTTGCCCGCGGTCGAGGAGGTTCGTCAGGTCGTGTTCGATTGACCGGAGCGCCGGCCCGCGCTTCGCACCCGGCGGCGCCGGGTAGAGGGGAAAGGCAGCCGGAGCCGCGAAGACCGTTCAGCGTCCGGGAGGTGCCCAGCGTCGGGCGCTCGGGGTTCCCGGCTCGTCCAGCGCACCCGGGTGGAGGATCCCCGCGAGGATCTCCACCCCGGTCACGAAGCGGGGACCGGACCGGTTGAAATACGCCGACGCGTCGACGGCCCAAGCGCGTCCCTCGGCGATCGCGCGTGGGGCGATCGCGGAGAGGCGATCGGCTACCGCGTCCGCATCGGCGATCGCCGCTTCCAATCCGTACCCACACGGCATGATCACGAGCACGTCGGGGTCCAGGCCCTGGAGATCATCCCATCCGAGCTCGCGAGACGGCCTTCCAGTCTCACCTACCAGACAGTCTCCTCCCGCTCGCTCGACCATCTCCGGTACCCAATGACCCGGCGCGAACGGAGGGTCGAGCCATTCGATCGCCAAGGTGCGAGGTCGTGGGCGCTCGGCGACCGCCCCCGCGACCGCTTCGAGCCGCCCCTGTAGCGACGCGGACGCCGCGGACGCGCGCTCCCCTGCGTCGACGGCGCGGCCGACCTGCTCGATCGACTCGAGAATCTCGGAGATGGTGTGCGCATCCAGCGACACGACCTCGGCCCCGAGGCCCTGCGCCTCGAGCGCTTGGCGCACACTCCGGGTTGGGACCGCACACACCTCGCACACCGCCTGGGTGATCACGACGTCCGGATCGAGCGACGCGAGCAGCGCATCGTCGATGCGATACACGCTTCCGTGCTCCGCCATCGTCTCCCGAACGGCCACATCGATCTCCCCGCTCGACAGCCCTTCCGGATCGAAGCGAGGCTCGCTGACCCGCGGGAGGTGGAGGAGGCTCGCCGGGTAGTCGCATTCGTGCGAGATCCCGACGAGGGCATCGCCGATCCCGATCGCGTCACAGATTTCGGTGCCCGAAGCGAGCAGCGAGACGATTCGTGCGCTCAATAGACCGCCATCTCCGGATCGATCGCCTCCGCCCACGCGAGGATCCCCCCCGCGAGGTTCACGGCGTTTTCGTACCCGATCGACCGCAGGTACGCAACGGCACGATCGCCCCTCGGACCCGAACGACAGTGGACGATGAGCGGCGTCTCCCCATCGAGTCCGTCCGCGGCCTCCGCGAGCGTAGCGAGCGGGACCAAGCGGGCGCCCAGCGGCTCGAGGTTGCAGATATCCCACTCGAAGTCGTCGCGAACGTCGATCAGCTGAAAGCGCTCACCCGCGTCGGCTCGGCGCTTGAGCTCGTGGACGTCGATGTCGGCCATGGGGTCTCTCTCTTCGGATCGTGAATCAGTAGGGTCGCCGCCGCCGCAAAACTGCTCGTAGTCGATCAACTCGGTCACGGTCGGAGCATCGCCGCAGACGACGCATTCCGGGTCGCGTCCGATGTCGAGCGATCGGAACTCCATGCGGAGCGCATCGATGAGGAGGAGCCGTCCGGAGAGCGTCTCGCCGATCCCGAGCAACCACTTGATCGCCTCGTTGGCTTGGATCGAGCCGACGATGCCCGGCAACACGCCCAGCACCCCGGCTTCCGCGCAGCTCGGGACCAGCCCCGGTGGCGGCGGCTCCCGAAACAGGCATCGGTAGCACGGTCCGGCCGATCCGAACACCGACGCCTGTCCTTCGAAGCGAAGAATCGCTCCGTACGCGAAGGGAGTCCCGAGGAGGACACACGCGTCGTTCACCAAATATCGGGTCGGGAAGTTGTCGCTCCCGTCGATGACGAAATCCCAGCCTTCCAGGATCTCGATCGCGTTGCCGGCCTCGAGACGGGTCTCGAACGTCTCGATCTCGACGTGCGGGTTCGTCGCGGACAGTCGATCGCGGGCCGACTCGAGCTTCGGTCGTCCGACCGATCGCGTGTCGTGCAGCACCTGACGCTGGAGATTCGAGAGCTCTACCCGGTCGTGGTCTACGAGCCCGAGCCGGCCGATCCCCGCGGAGGCCAGATACAGGGCCGCAGGCGAGCCCAAGCCTCCCGCGCCGACGATGAGGACGCTGGATCGGCGGAGGCGCTCCTGACCGGCACGCCCCACTTCCGGGATACTCACGTGTCGTCCGTAGCGGACGAGCTCGTCTTTGGTCAGCTCGCGTTTCACTCGACCCCGACCTGGATCAGATACGGCACCCGCTCAAACGTGGACGGCGATCGAGCTCTCGAGCGCGGCGAAGTTCGCGGCGATCCCCGCCGGCCAGCGGAACACCGATGAGCCCGCGACGAACACCGAGGCGCCCGCCGCCGCAGCGACCGGTGCGCTCGTCGGGTCGATGCCGCCATCGACCTGGATCGCCGGAGGGGTCAACCCCGCCTCGGCGGCGAGCTCGCGAACGCGCGTCACTTTCGGGATCGCCTCGGCGATGAACTTCTGCCCGCCGAACCCGGGGTTCACCGTCATCACGAGGACCAGATCCACGTACCCCAGCACCTCGGTCAGGGTCGCCGCCGGCGTCGCGGGGTTGATCGCAACGCCGGCGTAGCACCCGAGCTCGCGGATCCGGTGGAGATCGCCATGCAGGTGCGTCGAGGCTTCCTGGTGGATGGTGATCAGATCGGCTCCCGCCTCGGCGAAGGGCTCGAGGAAGACCTCCGGGTTGTCGATCATGAGGTGCACATCGAGGAATGAATCCGTAACGGCTCGGAGCGACTCGAGCACCGGTAGGCCGATGCTGATGTTCGGAACGTAGTGCCCATCCATGACGTCGACCTGGAACCACGCCGCACCTGCCGCTTCGGCCTCGGCGACCTCTTCGCCGAGACGGGCGTAGTCGGCAGCGAGAATCGAGGGGGCGATGATCATCCCCTCCGGCATGGCCCGGGTGGGGCTGCGACCATTCTGTGACACGGCCTCGGCTCCTATATGAGGTTGAGTCGTCCGCCGACCTTCTCGAGCGCGGCAAGCGCGGCGTCGATGTGCTCCCGCTCGTGCGCCGCTGAAATCTGGCAACGGATCCGTGCTTCGCCTCTCGGGACGACGGGGTAGCCGAACCCGATGACGAACACGCCTTCCTCGAGCAGCTCCCGACTCAAGCGGATGGCGTCCGCGGTTTCGCCGATGATCACCGGCACGATGGCCGTCTCTCCGGGGATAGGCTCGTATCCGAGCGCGATCAAGCCTTCTCGGTAGTACTCCGTGTTGTCGTGGAGCTTGGTCACCAGCTCGGGGTGCTCCTCGAGGTGCTCGATCGCGGCGACCGCGCCGCAGGCGGAGAACGGCGGCAGCGAGTTCGTGAAGAGCTGCGTGCGCGAGCTCTGGATCAACGTGTCGATGACTGCCTCGGAGCTGGCCGTGAAGCCACCCGCCATGCCTCCCAGCGCCTTGCCGAGCGTCGACGTGATGATGTCCACCTCGCCGTGCATGCCGTGGTACTCGGGCGTGCCCCGTCCCGTATCACCGAGCGCGCCCGTCGCATGCGAATCGTCGACGGCGAGAATCGCGTCGTATCGATCGCACAGCTCGCGGATATCCGGGAGCGGCGCGACTTCCCCCTCCATCGAGAAGACGCCGTCGGTGATGACGAGTCGGTGCCGTGCGTCGCGCGAGGACTCGAGCGCCTCGCGAAGCGAGTCCATGTCCATGTGATCGTAGATCTTCCGCTGCGCCTTACAGAGTCGGATGCCGTCGATGATGCACGCGTGGTTCAGCCGATCCGAGATCAGCGCGTCTTCTTCCGTAAGCAGCGGCGCGAACAGCCCCTCGTTCGCGTTCCACGCCGACGTGTACGTGAGCGACGCGGGCAGCTCGAGGAAGTCGGCGATCTTGTCCTCGAGCTCGCGGTGGATGTCGAAAGTGCCACAGATGAAGCGCACCGACGATGTCCCCGCGCCGTACTTCTCGACCCCGTCCTTCACGGCTTCCATCACGCGAGGCTCGTCGCAGAGACCGAGGTAGTTGTTCGAGCACATGTTGATGATCTCGCCCAGACCCTCGATGTCGACCACCGCGGACTGTCGGCCGCCGATGTACAAGAGCTCCTTGTGGACCCCGCGCGCCTTCATGTCGTCGAGCTCGGCCCGGAGTCGGTCCTCCAGACCGCGGTTCACGTTGGACGTCATCGCGGCACTCTCCTCGTACAACGTCATGACTCGTCGCTTCTCGGGACCGCGGCGTGGCGCGGCGAGATCAATACAGGTCTCCGACCCGGAGGTCGGTGACCCAGGCGGTGTCGACCGAGATCCTAGGGCGTGACCCCCAGCTTCCGCACGACGTGAAGCCGCGCAGCCTCCCCCGCACGTAGACGACCCGGTCCGTCCCTTCGACCGCTCGGACTTCGTCGGGGACGCGTGACAGCGCGAACACCCGTTGATTGCCGATCCAGCCCGGGCCGAACAGCAGGCAACCGGCTACGTCCCGCAGCGTCCCCTCGCCCACCGTGAGAACGCTCGAGAACGGTCCGGAGTCCGTGGCGACCAGGACGCCGAGATCGCGACCGCTGGGCGTCTCGACGCGATAGGTGCCGGCGCTCGGGACCTGGATCGGCCGCGCCTCGTAGAAGCTGATGCGTTGATTCGCGCATACCGCCTGGAACGTGCTTCGCTCGGCAGTCAACACGATGGCTCGCTCGGCGACCTCGAGTCTGGCCGTGTCCAAGCGACCGCAGGCGGTGGCGGAGATCGGTCCGCCGAACTCGAACGAGAACGTCGACGCAACCCGTACGGTCTCCGGGTAGCCCGCCCACGTGACCCAGGCGTCGCTCACCGTCGGCTCCCCGATTCGCCAACATCCGGTCGTAAGGAGCGTCGCCAGAACACCGATGGCGCCGATCCTGCGGAGCACCTCTCCCATCATCCGTCGAACGACAGGACGACCTTCGCCGCATCGCCGCGAGCCATCGCTTCGAAGCCTTCCTCGAAACGATCGAACGGGAGTCGGTGCGTGATGACCGGCTCGATGTCGAGCAAGCCGGCGGCGAGGAAGTTCCGCATCTCGATCCAGGTGTCATACATCAAACGCCCGACGACGCCATACAGATGAAGGCCCTTGAAGATCACGTCACGGGCGAGGTTGACCTCGACCGAGCCCTTGGGAAGCCCGAGCAGTCGCACGTGCCCTCCGTTGCGGCAGATGCGGAGCGCCGTCTCGATTCCGGTCGGGTGCCCGCTCATCTCGCACACGACGTCGGCGCCGTAGCCGCGGGTGATGTCGGCGATCCTGGCTTCGACGTCTTCGACGGTGGGGTCGAGCGTACGATCCGCACCCATCTCGCCGGCGAGACGGCGTCGGTCGACGTGCGGCTCGATCGCGATCACTTTCGCGGCGCCGGCCGCGCAGGCGATCCCGACCGCGAACAGACCGATCGGACCACACCCCACCACCGCGACGACGCGTCCCGCGACCTCGGTGTGAAGCACGGTGTGAAACGCATTCCCGAGCGGATCGAAGAGGGCCGCGTGGTCGTCGGAGATCGTCTCGGGGATGGGGATGATGTTCGTGGCCGGGATGACCACGAGCTCCGCGAACGCCCCATCGCGATCGATCCCGATGATCTCCGTGTCGCGACACACGTGCGAGTTCCCGGTCCGGCACAGCTCGCAATGGCCGCAGACCAGGT
>JAKSCH010000306.1 GCA_022360695.1 Gemmatimonadota bacterium | reverse complement strand
GACCGGGACGCGCTGTCGGCGCGGGTCGATCTCGTCGCCACGCTCGACGAGTACACGACGGCGCACAGCATCAACACCGCGCTGCTCTCGATGAAGCTCGCGCGCGCGCTCGGCTACGACGACGCCGGGCTCATCGAGATCGGCGGGGCGGGGCTTCTTCACGATGTGGGCAAGGTCCGGCTCGGCGATCTGCCGTCGGTGAGCCGTCAGATGCTGTCCCCCGAGGAACGGGGCGTGCTCCAGAGCCATACGGCGGAAGGAGCTCGGCTCCTCCTCGATTCGGGCCACGCGTTCACGACGGCCGCCGTGGTGGCCTACGAGCACCACATGAGCCCACGCGGCGAGGGCGGCTACCCGGTGCGTCACTTCGATCGACCCATACACGCGTTCAGCCGTATGGTGGCCGTCTGCGACGTCTACGACGTCCTTCGCAGCGAGCGGTCGTTCCGACCCGCGCTCAGCGCGGCCGCCGCATCGAAGTACCTCGGGCTGCTGGCGGGCAACGGCCTGGATCCCGAGCTCACCGACGCCCTGATCGACCTGACCCGGGTGACGGTCCCGCGCGTCGAAACGCCGCTCACGCGACCGCTCGCCGAGCCGCACGAGATTGGCTGGCTGCCGGAGACGGGCTACGATCCCGACTGCGAGCCACGACCGGTTCGACTCTAGACGAGAGGTTCTCCACGCCCGTGCGACGCTAGTTGGGTCGACCGACGCCCGTGCCCGACTGGGTACCGGACCTCCCCACCTCGCCGGGCGTCTACACGTTCATCGATCCCCACGGCCACCCGTTGTACGTCGGCAAGAGCGTCAATCTTCGCCGACGGGTGCGCGGCTACTTCTACAGCGGCGGCCCGGACAACGAGCGGCTGGCCGAGATGCTCCGCATCGCCCGAGGCGTGCGGACGGTCGAGACCGGGAGCGATCTCGAGGCGCGTCTGGAGGAGGCCGAACGAATTCTCTTCGACCGGCCGCCGTACAACAAGGCGCTCAAGCGTCGCGGCGCGGGCTGGTACCTGGAGCTCCGCTGGAACGAGCCGTTTCCTCGGCTTCGGGTCGTGCCGCGCCCGAGACGGGCCGGTTCGCGGTATGTGGGTCCGTTCTGGGGTCGTCGACTACCCGAGCGGATTCGTCGGCTCATCGAGAAGATCTTCCGGCTGCGGAGCTGCGTGGAGCCGGTCCGACCGCACGTCGAAAACACGCCGTGCCTGCAATACGACATGGGTCTGTGCACGGCGCCGTGCGCACGACACGTCCGCATCGACGCGTATCGACGACAGGCGGAGTCCGCGGCTCGACTGCTCGTGGACCGCGAGTACGGCTGGCGGCTCATCGACCGTTTCTCGGAAGCCCGGGACCGAGCCGCGGCCGCGCTCGAGTTCGAGCGGGCGGCCGAGCACCAGGCACGGGTCGATTGGCTCGAGGAGCTCGACGAGTACCGCTTCGCGATCGACTCGGAGGGCGAGGCCCGCTCGTGGCTGATCCTCCTCCCATCCCCGGATGAAGGACACCGCGTCCTCCAACCGGTTGCCGCCGGTCGCGTCCTCCGCCGCCGAACGATCGAGTGGGTCGATGGAGCGTGGCAGGAGGCGATCGAGGACGCGTGCTACGCCGTCGGCGTCGCCGAGCTCGGCGCGGCGGCCGTTCTATCGCCGCGCGAGCAGGTCCCGAGCGCGATGGTCGCGCGCTGGCTCGAGGACGGCTCGCCCGACGGGGTCGCGGTCGACCTCACGAACGTCGACGCCGAGGAAGCCGTCCGTCGGCTGGGGTCGGGCCGGGTCGCCTAACCGGCCGCCGCGGCGCCCGATGGTCCGCGCGCGGCCCCGCCTTCGGCGACGGCCTTGTCGAGCTCACGCTTGGCCACCCGCGTGATCACGACGACGACGAGAAGCGTCGCCACCAACCCCGCGACCAACAACGCGGTTCGGCCCCAGCTCGCGGCGCCTCCGGTGGCCTCGGCGACCTCGGCGCCCGCCACGCCGATGTAGACGTAGAGCAGGGTCCCCGGGGCCATCGCGAACAAGGAAGCGATCGCGTAGTGCCAGAACCCGACGCCGGTCAGCCCGTAGAAGTAATTTTGGACGTTGAAGGGGAACGCGGGCGAGAGTCGCGTCAGGGCCACTACGCGCCAACCCTGGCTCTCGACGGCCCGGTCGATGGCGCTCAGCTTCGCACGTCCGGAGAGCCAGCGCTCGACGCGCGAGCGAAGCAGATACCGCCCGATCAGGAACGCCAGGCTCGCGCCGACGGTGGCGGAAAGCACGACCGTCGCGGTTCCCACGCCGAGCCCGAACGCGACCCCCGCCCCGCTGGTGAGCGCCGATGCCGGCGCGAGGAACACCACGGCGAGCGCGTAGACCAAGCCGTAGACGAGGGGACCCGCCATCCCGAAGCCGCTGACCCACTCGCGGAGCCGCTCGACCCACCGAGCGACACCGGTGGCCGCGTCCTGGGGGAGCGCGACGGCCGCGAAGACCGGCTCCGCGACCGACGACGATATCTCCGTCGGAGCCTCGACCGCGTTGAGCGACCAGTCGTAGTCGCGGAACGCGATCGAGATCGCCGGATCCGCCGCGATCGCCGCGCCCACCTCATCATCGGCGTAGATGGCGATGAACTCGGCGATCGAAGGCGCCACGGGGTGCCAACCGTCGGTGACGAAGTCATCGCCGTACCAATCGAAGTAGCGCGAGACCCGGAGCGAGGCGCCTTCTAGCTGGACGTTCCGCGGGTCCGTCAGGAAGGCCCGAGAACGCTCTTCGAGCTGCGACTCCAGCTCCGCCCCCGTGTACGCCCAGGGCGTCAGCGGGGCGCACGACATCGACGCGCAGTTCACCGCGAAGTGGATCCGTGGGTCCTTGAAGAACGGGCGCAGCACGTTGTGCTCGATATTGTCGAGCGTGAGATCGTATCCGCCGACCGACCAGGTCAGCTCGGTCCATACGCCGTCGATGTCACGGATCGACGACACGCCCGGGTGGTCGAGGATCGCGATCACGGTGAGCGCGTTGTACGCGTTGACGAGCAGCGCCTTGAGCTCATCGGACTGGAGCGTCGGGAGATCGGCGGCGCCGATTCGACTCGCGTACGCGTCGAGATCGCCACGGTGCGCGGCCATGTACGCGTAGTCGGCGAGTCCGTCGCGCGTCCCCTCGCGGAGAAGCCGATCCCAGTCCGAATGGTCGAAGCGCCGCGTACCGGAGCGCATGGCCTGCTCGACCGCCGCCGCGATCGGTCCGGTAGCTTGCTCGGCGGCGGGCGCCGCGCAGGTGGCGGCGGACGCGGCGAGCGCGGCGACGAGTATGGCGGCTTGTACGGCTTTCACTCGTGTTCCCTCTTTCCGTTCACGAACCGGCGAGAGAACGCAGGTCCGATCGAAACGGTTCCAGCTCCGGCCCCCTCAGGAACCGTCGGGCGGCAGCTCGCCGACGATCCACTTGATCCTCGTCCCGCGTTCGAGGCGATCATCAGCCCCGATGCCGTTCAGGATCGCGAGCTCGTCGACCCCGATGGGGCCCCCGCGTCGGTCCACGAGCTGTCTGAGCGTGGTCGCCCGATCGACGGCTTGCACGTCGATACGTAGCGGCTGGACCGCGAGCGCCGCGCGATCGGTGAGTCGATCGAACGACGCGATGGCCTCCCGGAACGTCGCTTCGTAGCTCCCGAACCGTGCGGTCGGCGTGTATCCCAGGATCCGGTACGTACGTCCCCCATGGTCGAGAAACGCCGCGACACCGGAAACGGCTCCGCTCTCGGTCGCCGCCTCGAACGCACCGATCGTCGCCCGGAGTCGATTCACTGTCGTTGCGTCGACGCCGCGCCCTCGGATTCCCTCGGCGCCGAAGAACTCCCGGGCGGCCGCCGCATGCCCGTCCGACGCCGCGAGGGTGAGCTGGACGATCGCGTCTTCCTCCGGGCTCTGCGCGAGCACGGCCTGCGTCTGGTTCGCCGTCTGCCACCCCTCCGGCATCCGCAGCACGAACTCGAGGTCCGGGTGCAGGAACAGCGCCCTTTGGAAGAACCCGTCGCGCGGGTTCGCCCCGAACACGACCCCGTCGATCTGCGCGAGATACTCCGCCTCGAGCACCCGCGTGGAGGCCAGCGTGGTCTCCGGGATGGTGTCGACCTGCGCCCGGATGCGATCGATCCGGTCCGCGGAGCTCGGGTGCGTCGCGAGCCAATTCGGGATGCCACGACCGCCGCGCAGCTCGGTCTGACGACCCAGCATCGTGTGGACGTCGATCGCTTCGCGCGGATCGTATCCATCGCGCAGCGCGTAACGGATCCCGAGCAGGTCGGCCTGGTGCTCGTCACTACGGCTATGACTCAACCCGAAGACGCCGATCGCCGTGGCGCCGATGCCGCTGACGCTGCGCACGTCCTCGCTCAGGATCGAGCCGATCCCCAGAAGACCGCCGAGGAGCTGCTGGCGACTGAGCTGCTCGACCGAATGACGCGCCGTCACGTGACCGACTTCGTGCCCGAGCACGGCGGCGAGCTCCGCCTCCGAGTTGAAATGGGTCAGGATCCCTCGCGTCACGTACAGGAATCCACCGGGGACGGCGAACGCGTTGACCACCGGGTCGTCGAGGACGACGAAGCTCCACGGCAGGCTCGGTCGCTCGGACGCGGCCGCCAGCCGGAGCCCGATCTCCTCGACGTACGTTTGGAGCTCGGGATCGTCGTAGCGGGCCATCGTCTGCGCGATCTGCTCGGCGTACGCCCGCCCCATCTCGATCTCCTGACGCTCCGAGATCAGCGAGAGCATCCGGCCGCCCGTCGCGGGGTTCGTCGCGCACCCGACGAGGAGGGCGAGCAGGATCGCGATCGGGAGCGGGGGACGGGTGACGCGTCGGTTGCGGTTCATGGATCGTTCTCGTTCTTGGAGGTCCCCTAGGGTCGGACGATCACGACGCCCCGCATGAACGGGTGCGGGACGCAATGGTAGGAGAAGCGGCCTTCGCGACGGAACGTGTGCTCGTAGACCTCACCGGGCCCGATCCGGTTGGATCCCCACGTGGCATCCTCGTCGTCGGGCGTGACCGTGTGGGCGACGGGGTCCTTGTTGACCCACCGGACAGTCGTCCCCACGGGCACCTCGAGCTCCGGTCGACGATACGCGATCGACGACACGTCGATCTCCACGACCCGACGACCCCCGTCGTCGATGGGCGGCGCATCGCGTAGCTCGTCCGGATCGAAAATCGCCCCCCAGCGGGCGAAGCCGCTGAACGGGACCGTGAACTCGAAGCCCCAGAACACCGGTCCGATCGCGCCGTCCGGGAGGAACGTGCGCGCGCCAGCCGACATCCCGGAGAGCGTCCCGCTGGTCACGTTCGTGGCCAGGATCGAGACGGTGTGGGGGGTGAACGGGATCCCGAAGTTGAGCCCCGCACTCCAGGCGAGCTCGCCGTCGGGGCCCGCCACCAGATCGGCCACGTCGCCGGTCAGGGTCACGTACTGGTTGAGCTTGAACCCCGCCCCGACCGCGACCGCGAGCGCCTCGTCCGGGACGCCCGGCGGCAGATCGTAGATGTCGGAGAATCCCCGAAACGCGGCCAGGGCGAACAACCGCCCGCTCCGGAGCTCGGCCGCCAGCTCGCCATCGATGCTCTGGTTCGCGCCGTTCCACGCCGCGGTGAGCGCGACGGCGACCGTGCCGTCGCCGGTCCCCATCCACGGGGCGAGCTTCACGTACGGCTGCCACTCGTTGGCCAGACCGGCGCCCACGGACGTGCTCGAGTAACGGAACCCGGCCATCGCCCCTTCGAACAACCCCAGCGCGACATCGAACGTCGGGTAGTTCGTGATCTCGCCCTCGCCGAACAGGTCCGTTATGTCGGCGTCGGACCCCGTGACGCTGAAGCGGTGCGAGAACTGGAAGTGAAGCGCCGACGGGGCGGCGACCCAGGCGCCGGTCAGGTTCGGCGTGCGCTCGGTGAGCGCCTGGGACTCGGCGGACGTCGCGAGCGCCAGGGAGAACGCGCACGCGATCGCTCCGGCGCGAACCGCGCATCTCTCCATCAACCGCTCGACGCGGCGTCCTGCGTCACGGGCGTCAGTCCCGGCAGCTCGAGCAGGTATTGGTCGAGGAACTCGCGGATCTGACGATAGCCGGTCAGCTGGTTCTCCTTCTTGCGGAACCCGTGCCCTTCATCGGGGAACAGCACGTACTCGACGGGGACGCCGTTCGCCTCGACGGCCGCCACGATCTCGTCCGACTCGACCTGGAGCACGCGCGGGTCGTTCGCGCCCTGGAGGACCATGAGGGGTCGCACGATCCGATCGGCGTGGAACAACGGCGACTTGGCGCGGAAGAACTCCTCGTCGTCGAACTCGCCCATCTCGCGCTCCAGCGCGCGACGACCCGACTCCCACCACGGCGGGATGTTGTTGACCGTCCGGTGCCAGTTCGAGATCCCGAAGATGTCGACGCCGACCGTGAACTCCTCCGGACGGAACGTAAGCGCCGCGAGCGTCATGTAGCCGCCGTAGCTCCCGCCCATGATCCCGATCCGGTCGGGATCCACCCACCCGGTCGCGATCAGCATGTCCTTCGAGGCCACGCAATCGTCGAGATCCGCGTCGCCGTGCTTGCGGTCGTCTGCCATGAAGAACGTCTTGCCGTATCCCGAGCTCCCGCGGTTGTTGATCGCGTACACCGCGTACCCGTGGTTCACCAGGTACTGGATCAACCCGTTGTACCCGACGCGCGACTGCCCGCCCGGGCCGCCGTGCACCCAGACCATCGCGGGCACCGGATTGTCCGCTCTCGCCTCGTGCGGTTTGTACAGGACACCCGGGATCTCGAGCCCATCGTACGACTCGAAGCGGACGACCTCGGCTTCGACGAGGTGCGTCGCGTCGATGTCCGCGTTGAGCGAGCTCGTGAGACGGCGTGGCTCGGAGCCGGCGCCGATCTCGTGCACGTAGAGGTCCCCGGGCGACGTCGCGGAGCTGACGTAGAACGCCATCGTCGACTCGTCGTCCGAGATGTTCACCGACGTGATGCTGAGGTCGCCCATGGCCGGAAGCGCGACCGGCTGGAGATCCGGCATCTCCAGCATGTGGATCCGCGTGCGCGCGTCCTCGTTCACGCCGATCACCAGGTAGCGAGCGTCCTCGGAGAAGTAGGCGTACCACACATCCCAATCGGGCTGGAACACCGTCTCCATCTCGCCCGTGGTCAGATCCATCTTCGCCAGGTAGGAGAACTCGGCGCCCTGATCCGTGGTCAGATAGAGGCTGCCGTCCGGCCCGAAGTCCTGCGCACCGAACGATGCGTCCTCTTCGTGGGGCGTGAGGTGCGTGGTCTCGCCCGTCGCTCGATCGTAGAGATACAGATCGTTGTCGACGTTGTTGTTCGTGCGATTCAAGATCAGCGACTGCTTGTCGGGCGAGATCAGGTTGACGTCGTACCCCTCCTCGTTCTGGTAGAGCAACGTCTGCTCGTAGCCATCGACAGCCACCTCGAACACGTCGAAGAAGCGGTTGTCGCGCGCGTTCGAAGCGACGAAGAACGAGCGGTCATCGTCGGCCCAGCCGGCGAAGAACGCCTTGAGACCGTCGCCGGGCGTGAGATCGGTGACCTCTCCGTCGGGCGTTTGGACATAGACGTGATCGAGCTCGTCCCCGCCCCGATCCGCCAAGTAGAGGAAGCGCTCGTCGTCCGGAAAGTAACCGGCGACGCGGATCGACTCCGTGGTCGAATTCGTCAGCGCTCGACGCGCGCCGCCATCCACCGGGACCGCGTAGGCGTTGAGGATGCCCGTCTCGTCGGTGCTGACGAGGATCGTGCTGCCGTCGGGCGAGAACGAGCTCCCGAACACGGCGGTCGTGCCCAGGAACTGCTCGATCGTGTACTCGCGGAACCCGGCGGGGACCTCGTATTCCCGACCCTCGGTGGGCGGCGCGCCCGCAGGCGCGCAGGCGGTGGCGAAGAGAGCGAGCGTGGTCGCGCTCGTGGCGAGACGTGTCATGGTTACCTCCCGGAGAGCGACGTCACCCCGATGATACGGGAACGTGAGCCGCCTCGCCCGAGGCGAGCGTTGCGTCGTTTTCCGTCCGCCCGGGGTGAGACGCAGGACCGACCCGCCTACGGCGGCGTCAACCGATTGTGCTCGGCCAGGATCCGCCGGAGCTCATCGTGCGGCAGCCCCGGGATCCGATGATCGTCGCGCCCCACCATCGTCTCGGCGGCGACCATCGCGTTGGTGATCGCCTCCTCCGTGGCCTGCGCGGTCGCGAGCAACACCGGCGAGATCTGATCGTTGGGCAGCATCTCCACGGCCCGATTCTCGTCTCGACTCCATGCGTCCGCGTTCGCCGTGGAGAAGGCGATGAAGATGTCGCCCGAGCTGTTGCTCCCGTAGCCTCCCATCCGTCCGATTCCGACCGGGACGCGACGAGCCAGTCGCTTGAGTTGGTGCGGGAGGAGCGGCGCATCGGTGGCGACGACGACGATGATCGATCCCACGTCCTCCGGCGGACCGCTCGCCTCCGGTCCGGAAGCGTCGCCGTCCGTCTCGTCGGTCGGAAGCGACCAGTCGAGGAGCGCCCGCCCCACGGGAATCCCCGCGATCAGGAGATCCGGTCGGCGACCGTAGTTGCATTGCACGAGCACGCCCACGGTGTAGTCGCCGACGCGGCGAGACGATGTACCGATGCCACCTTTGAACGAGTTGCAGATCATCCCGGTCCCACCCCCGACGGCGCCTTCGGTCACGCGACCCGATGTCGCGTTCTCGATCGCGGCGAAGGCGTGCTCCTTCGTCACGTGGAAGCCGTTGATGTCGTTCAGGTATCCGTCCCAGGTCTCGCCGACGACGGGCAGGCTCCACCACACGCCGGGGGCGAGCGGGTCGTTCATCCGGTTGTCGCGCGCCCACTCGATCACGGCGTCGTGCACGATCCCGACGCTGTGGGTGTTCGTGATCATCACGGGACCCTCCAGGAACCCCGATTCCTCGACCCAGGTCGTCCCGGTCATCTCCCCGTTGCCGTTGAGCGAGTACCACCCCGCGAACACCGGCTCGAACCGGCGGCCGAGCGGGAGCACCGCGGTGACCCCGGTGCGCACCGGGCCCTCACCCACCACGAGCGGGCCCTCGCCCTCGACGATCGTCGTGTGCCCGACGAGCACGCCCTCGACATCGGTGATCGCGTTGTTCGGTCCGGGCTCCCCGGGGAACGGCACCCCGAGATCACGGGCGCGCGGCCGTTCCTGGGCGGTGGCGCCGGTCGTGAGGAGCGGCCCGACGAGGAAGAGCAGGACGACCACGGCACCGGGACGGCGGCTGGGAATCGCGGGCTGGCGGCATCTGCGGCGCATGGCGTACCTCCCCGGAGCGGATCCGACCTCGGACGAAGGGTTCGTTTCGGGCGCGCGGACCGTCGCCGCGCTCACCCCGTGTGCATAATGTCACGACTTCGACCACGGGAACCATGCTCGGGGGAGGCACGATCGGCATCTCGGCCCCCAACATTCGGAGCCGACCGCGCGGCCAGGAGAGCCCTGACGTGATCGTCGTGGGGTCCGGAGCGGGCGGCGGCATGGCGGCGTACGTGCTGGCGTGTAGCGGCGCCAACGTCTGGTTGCTGGAGGCGGGCCGCGACTACGACCCGGCGACCGAGACCCCGATGTTCCAACTCCCGAGGGACGCGCCGCTGCGCGCCGCGGGGACCGCGGACAAGCCGTTCGGCTTCTACGACGCCACGGTCGACGGCGGGTGGCGCGTACCCGGCGAGCCCTACACGAGCGCCGATGGCGTCGACTTCATGTGGTGGCGGGCGCGGATGCTGGGGGGGCGTACGAACCACTGGGGCCGCATCTCGCTCCGCATGGGGGCGTACGACTTCAAGCCCTACAGCCGCGACGGGCTCGGGTTCGATTGGCCGATGACGTACGACGACCTCGCGCCCTGGTACGACAAGACCGAGATGCTGGTCGGCGTGTACGGGTCGAACGAGGGTCTGGAGAACACGCCGGACTCTTCGCCCGGGGTGCTTCAACCCCCTCCGGCCCCACGCGCGTACGAACGGCTGACCGCGCGGGCGTGCGAAGGACTCGGCATCCCGGTGATTCCGGCCCACCTGGCGATCCTCACGCGCCCCCAGGAGGCCGATCGACTGTCGCGCGCGCTGTGGCCGAACAACGAGCTGGCTCGACGGGTCACGCGCGACTCGATGGCGTCGCGCGCCGCATGCTTCTGGGCGACACCCTGCGGGCGGGGATGCTCGATCCGCGCGAACTTCCAGTCGCCTACCGTTTGTCTGCCGCCCGCCCTCGCGACCGGCAACCTGCGGATCGTCACGGACGCGATGGTACGCGCCGTCGAGGTCGACGCGACCGGGCGTGCCACGGGCGTGCGCTACATCGACAAGCGCATGCGGCGCGACGAGCGCGCGACCGCTCCCGTCGTGGTGCTCGCGGCGAGCGCCTGCGAGTCCGCCCGGATCCTGCTCAACTCGAAATCGGCGTCGTTCCCCGACGGGCTCGCCAATTCGAGCGGGCTCGTGGGTCGATATCTCATGGATACCGTGGGCGCGGGCGTGTACAGCCAGATCCCGGCGCTCGAGAACCTCCCGCGACACGCCGAGGAGGGCGCGTCGGCGATGCACATGTACATGCCCTGGTGGCTGTACGGCGAGCAGGCGCGCGGACGGCTCGACTTCGCCCGCGGGTATCACATCGAGTTCGGTGGGGGCCAACGGATGCCCGGATTCGGGGCCTTCGGCGGGCTCGAGCCGCTGACCGAGGGCGCGTACGGACAGCGCTTCAAGGAGGAGTGCCGGCGGTACTACGGGTCGTTCATGTATTTCGATGGTCGGGGCGAGATGATCCCCAACGACGATTGCTACTGTGAGATCGACCCGGACGTCGTCGATCAATGGGGGATCCCGACCCTCAAGTTCCATTGGAAGTGGTCCGAGCACGAGCTCGGCCAGGCGGCCCACATGCACGCGACGTTCGCCGGGATCGTCGACGCGTTGGGCGGGAACGTGCTCTCGACGGTGCACGAGGACGGCACCCGCGCGATCCTCGCGCCGGGTCAGATCATCCACGAGGTGGGGTGCACGCGCATGGGAGACGACCCCGGCACATCGGTGTTGAACCAGTACTGCCAGTCCTGGGACGTACCCAACCTGTTCGTGATGGACGGGGGGCCGTTCGTCTCGAACGCGGACAAGAACCCGACGCTCTCGATCATGGCGATCGCCTGGCGATCCTCCGAGTACCTGATCGACCAGCTGCGGCAGGGGAGCCTGTGATGGAGACCGAGGGAACGACGGACGGGGATCCGACCGAGGGCATTCGCACCGGAGACGTGACGCGCCGAAGGGCGCTCCAGGTGCTGGCGGCCGGCGCGGCGGGTGCCGCGTCGCTCCCGGCGCTCGGCTGCGAGGACCCGGACGCCTCCGCCGAGGACGGACCCCGCGCCGCGCCCCCGGCGGACGGCAACCCGCTCGCGGCGGGAACGCCGACCGACCCGGATCTGGTGGCACCCGTCGTCCCGTGGGAGCTCACGCTCACCGAGGACGAGCGGTCCACGCTCGCGTCGTTGTGCGACGTGATCCTCCCGGCGGACGAGCGCTCGCCGAGCGCCTCCGCCGTGGGCGCGCACGAGTTCATCGACGAGTGGGTGAGCGCACCCTACGACGGCAACCGGGACGACCTCGTCCTGGTCCGCGGGGGCCTCGTGTGGCTCGACACGGAGTCGATCGATCGGTTCGGCGCGCGGTTCTCGGCGGCGACCCCGGAGCAGCGGGTGGAGATCTGCGATGACATCTGCTACG
>JAKSCH010000161.1 GCA_022360695.1 Gemmatimonadota bacterium | reverse complement strand
TCGCACCACGGCGGCCGCGAGGATCGCGTGAGCGAGTACGCGGAGATCAACCGCTATCACGTCAGCATGATCCCGTACTTCCTCGAGAAGCTCGACGCGATCGACGAGGGCGATGGGACGCTGCTCGACAAGACGATGCTGATGTACGGCTCGCCGATGGGCGATTCGAACCTGCACAACCACAAGCGGTGTCCGCTCTTCATCGCTGGGGGTGCCAACGGCCAGCTCCAGGGGAACACGCACATCAAGGCGCCCGATGGGACGCCGATGGCGAACGTCCAGCTCAGCCTGATGCACAAGCTCGGCCTGGACGACATGGAGAGCTTCGGCGACAGCACCGGCGACTTCTCCTTCAGCGCGGTGGCGGACGACCAATAGGCGACCAATAACGCAGGCGTCGAGAGGCGAGCCATGCTCCAGCGAGTGAAGAACGCGGGTCTCCCGGCGGGCGCGCTCGTCGCGATCTTCGCGACGACCGGGTTGGCGTTTGCGCCCGACTCTCCCGTGGCCGATGCGGCACAGCGGGGCGACCTCGAGCTCGTGCAGTCGCTGCTGCGCGAGGGCGCGGACGTCAACGCGGCCCAGGGCGACGGGATGACCGCGCTCCACTGGGCCGCGATGAACGGCGACGCGGCCATGATCGGTGTGCTGCTGTACGCCGGGTCGAACGTCGAGTCGACGACGCGTCTGGGTGGCTACACGCCGCTTCACCTGGCGAGCAAGGGAGCGTACGGAGACGCGGTCCAGGCCCTGATCGAGGGCGGCAGCCGTGTCGACGCGATCACGACGACGGGGACGACTTCGCTCCACTTCGCCGCGGCTTCGGGGAGCACGGACGCTATACGAGCCTTGCTCGCGAGCGGCGCCGATCTCGACGCGACCGAGATGGCGAACGGGCAGACGGCGCTGATGTTCGCCGCAGCGGCGGGTCGGATCGAGGCGGTCGACGTCCTGCTGGGAGCCGGCGCGGACGTGTCGATCTCGACGAACGTCGTGGATTTCGCGGCGAAATCCGAGGCGGACGGGGAGGCGCGAGGTCGGCGCCAGGAGCTCATGGCCGCGATCCGGAAGGCCGAAGCCCAGGCCCGCGGCGAGTGGGTCGAGGACGAGGATGCCGGCTTCAACACGCGGACCGATACGCCGTCGGGGCAGGCGGCGACGCGACGTGAGGCCGCGGATCGTCAGCAGCGCGACCAGACCCAGGGAGCGGGGGCGACGCCGGCCCAGGGTGCCGAGGGCGTCCGGAGCTCCGGTGAAGCTCCCCCGGGGGACGCGTCGGATCGGGATCCGTTTGATGAAGACGCCACGGATCGCGATCCTCTCGATGGCGACCCCGCGCCCGTGTCGCCGGCGCCCGATGTCGACGAGCGCTTGAACGCCGCCGCGGACGACGCACGGACCGCCGCCCTCGAGCCGCTCTCGTACGCCGATATCGTCGGGAAGCAAGGCGGCATGACCGCGCTCCACTACGCGGCGCGCGATGGGCACGCGGAGATCGTGTGGTCGCTGCTCGAGGCGGGGGCCGACATCGACCGCCGCACGGAGGGCGACGCCAGCACGCCGCTCGTCGTGTCGATCATCAACGGGCACTACGACATGGCGATGGGGCTCCTCGAGCGAGGAGCGAACCCGGATCTCCTGAGCGAAGACGGCGTGGGGCCGCTCTACGCCGCGATCGCCAACCGCTGGGCGCCGAAGGCGCTGTACCCGCAGCCGACGGCGTTCCGGCAGCAGCAGGTCTCCTATCTCGACCTGATGGAGACGCTGCTGCGCGGCGGAGCCGATCCGAACGTTCGCGTCGCCACGCACATCTGGTACTCGGCGTACAATTTCGATCTGCTCGGCGTGAACTTCATGGGCGCGACCCCGTTCTGGCGCGCCGCGAAGGCGCTCGACATCCCGGCCATGGAGCTGCTCGTCGCGCACGGCGCCGACCCGAGCATCCCGTCGCAGAAGCCGCCGCAGCGTCGCCGCCGCCGCCCGGCCGATGATGGCGAGGACAAGGATCCGAGCGGTCTGCCGCCCGTCGAGGTGGGGGGGGCCGGGATCCCGCCGATCGTCGCCGCCGCCGGGTACGGCTACGGCCGGTCACGCACCGGGAACCAGCACCGGCACGCGCCCGATAGCTGGCTGGCCACCGCCAGGTATCTGGTCGAAGAGCTCGGCGCCGATGTGAACGCGCGCGACCACGACGGATTCAGCGCCGTCCACTTCGCCGCGGCGCGAGGGGACAACGAGCTGATCCTCTATCTGGTGGAGATGGGGGCCGACCCGACCGTCGTGGCGCGCACCGGTCAGACCACGGTCGACATGGCCAACGGCCCGATCCAGCGCGTGCAGCCGTTCTTCGAGACGATCGAGCTGCTCGAGGGCATGGGCGCGATCAACAACCACAACTGCCTGAGCTGCTGATC
>JAKSCH010000265.1 GCA_022360695.1 Gemmatimonadota bacterium | reverse complement strand
GGTCAACCTGATGCGCGAGCACGTGCCGCAGGAGACGCGGATCCACTACGTGATCACGCAGGGCGGGTACGCGCCGAACGTCGTGCCCGACTTCGCCGAGGTCTACTACTACGTGCGCCACCCCAACGCGGCGACCGTGCTCGAGCTGTTCGATCGAGTGGCCGCGGCCGCCGAGGGCGCCGCGATGGGCACCGGGACCGAGATGGAATACGAGGTCATCCACGGGCTCTACGACCTGATGCCCAACGTCGCCTTGGGCGAGGTCATGCACGGCAACCTCGAGCGGGTCGGGGGCGTGCACTACACGGAAGCCGAGCGCGCGTTCGCCGTGGAGATCCAGGCGACGTTCGAGGGCGGCCCGCGTCGCCCGCTCGGCTCCGAGACCGAGATCGAGCCCTTCCGTGTCGAGGAAGCGGGGGGCGGGTCGACCGATGTCGGCGACGTGAGCTGGGTCGTCCCCACGGCGGGGCTCTCGACCGCGACGTGGGTCCCCGGGACGTCCGCGCACAGCTGGCAGGCCGTGGCGGCCGGCGGCACGGACATCGGCTCGAAAGGCATGATCGTCGCCGCCAAGACGTTGGCGCTGACAGCGATCGAGCTGTTCGAGCGTCCGGACGTGGTCGCGGCCGCGTGGTCCGAGCTCCGCGAGCGCCGCGGACCCGACTGGTCGTACGTCGCGTTGCTGGGAGACCGTCCGCCGCCGCTCGACTATCGGCGCTGAAGGTCAGCGGGCGGTCTCGACCGACCCGTCCGGCGAGATGCTCACCCGCGACGCCGCCGCGAGCTCGGCGAACGTGGCCTCGTCGACCGCGACGACGGGTAGGCGCGCGCCGTAGAGCTCTTCCGCGACGACGGCGGCGAGCATCAGAAACGAGTCCCGCCCGCGCGTGATCAGCGCCGCCGGCGCCGTGCCCCGTCGGATCGCCTCGAGCAGCACCGCGGTGGTCGTGCTCGAGCCGCGCGTCGACGGGAGGGCGAGCGCGCGACCCGCCGCGATCTCCCCCGACAGCGGGTGCCGTCGGTCGATGATCTCTCCGGTCTCCGCGTCGTAGCCGCCCCAGAAGCTGAGCGGCTCGGTCGCGTAGAGAAGCGCGGTCGAGCCGTCGCCTCCGGCCGGGGTCATCGGATCGCCGCTCACGACCACGCGCCGTCGTCGATCACGACCCGACCCGCGACGGCGGATTCGACGCAGTCCTCGAGACTCCCGAACGCGACCGCGCGGTCGAGGAGCCCCGGCGTGTAGTACGCGTACTTGGCCGAGTTCGTCATCAGCCCTCGCACGTCGTCGGGGAGCATGGGACTCGTCAGGATGCAGGTGTCGACCGTCAGCTCCGCGCCGAACCGGCGGACCGTCTCCAGGTGGCCCGCGGTCTCCGCGAGCGCGCGGACCGCGCGACTCATGGTGATGAGCACGCGCACGTCGTCGTGCGCCGTCCGTCCCTCGAGGAGCGGCGCGAGCCGCGCGAACTCCGTCAGCGAGAAGTGTGGGCTGCCGAGGACGACGAGATCGAGCGCGTCGCCGGTCGCGAGGCCGGCGGCCAGGACCGCGCGAGCGGACCGAAGGTCGTCCATCGAGACCCGTCGGGCGCGTTGCGGCGCGTCTCCGGCGAACGCCGTCGCGCGATCGGGGGCCTCCGGGGTCACGCCCACCCAATGGAAGAGGGCGACCGCGCCCGACGATGCCATCGCCGCGCCGAGCGCCTTGAAGTCGTCCTCGCTCGGCGTGACGTCGATCCCGTCGAGGACGGGGACCCGCGAGCCGCTCTCGAGCCCGACGAGATGTCCCAGGACGGGGTAGAGCGCGGGATCGCGGGCGAGCGCGTCGGGTACGGCCGAGACGTCGAACAGGATCTCGCCGACGCGGTTCTCGTCGAGGTGGAGCCCGGCCGCGGGCGCGCGACCCGTGACCGCGCAGCAGATATCGAGCAGGTCGGGATAGCGCTCGGTCCGCGCCCCCAGCACCGAGTTCGCGAACACGATCGCGCTCGACTCACCCCAGGCCACCTGCTCGCCGAGACCGGGACGCGTCTCCGTCTGATACGGCGCACAGGTCCAGGTGGGCGCGCAGCCCATCCGCTCGTACGCGTCCATCTGTCGGCGTGCGGGCTCGGCCCACGACTCCGGCACCGCCCAGTCTCGCCACCCGTGCGGATCGACGCCGGAGACGTTGAGCGTCGTGGGGACGCGTACGCGCGCGCCGCCATCGGCCAGGCG
>JAKSCH010000192.1 GCA_022360695.1 Gemmatimonadota bacterium | reverse complement strand
GAGTCCGGCGCCTCGCCGAGCGTCACGTCCAGGGGACGCCCCAGGACGACTTTCTCCACCTCGCTCGCCGTGATCGCCTCGAGGATGCGCTCGATCCCGACCCGCCACGTCTCCGGATCCACGGACTCGTCGATCGCCGTCGCGGCCGGGGGCGGTCCCGGAGACGCCCCGGACCGCTCGAGCTCGGCCAACTGGTCACGGGTGCGATCCGCCCGACGACGCAGCTCGTCGATCGCCCGATCCCCGCCGGTACCGTCGGGGAACCAGCGCGTGACCGTGAGCCGCGCCCCGCGCTCGTCGGCCTCGACCTCGAACGCCGGGAGCGTGAAGCGCGCGATCGGGAAGGCCTCCCAGAACCCGGGCTCGCGCGACGCACGCGTCGGAGCGACCGTCTCCGCGGAATTCGCCATCCGAGCCCGAGCGCCGAAGGCGAACCCGCCGTGGAGCCGCGGGGCGCGGGCCTCCCCGTCCAGGTCGGTGACCCACGGACCTCGAAACAGCCGATCGGCTCGGCTCCGGAGCCAAGCGAAGGGGTCGGCCTCGATCTCGGCGGCGGTACCCTCGCGGCCGTCGATCTCGCCCGCCGCGCCGGCGTGGGCGATCCAGCGCGGCCCGCTCTGCCAGAATCCCCTTTGGCCGGAGGGCGGCGCGGCCAGCACCGCCTCGGGCTCGAGGTTCGGGAGACGCACCGTGGTGGTCGCGAAGAACCCGTCGGGCCACGTCCGCCCCCCGGGGTCCGTCGACGGCGAGGCCCCTTCGCGCCGGGACGCCTCCCCGGACCGGGTACGCGGCTCCGCGCCGCGTCGTACCCCGCTCACGCGGGCGTCCTACAGGCGAGGACCGCCCGGTGCGCGATGGCGTGGAGCTCCGCCGTTTCCATCGGCGTCGCGGCGTATCCGCCGGAGAGCAGCAACGCCAGCGGTACGCCGGCAGAACGCGCGCTTTCGATCACGATCCGGTCCCGGGTCTCGAGCCCGCGCCGGCTGAGCGCGAGTCGCCCGAAGCGATCCCCCTCGACGACGTCGACACCGCCGAGATAGAAGACCAGATCGGGTCGGGCTCGTTCGTAGACCGTCGGCAGGGCGCGCGCGAGCGTCTCGACGTACGCGGCGTCGCCGGTCCCGTCCGGGAGCCCGATGTCCATGTCCGAGCGCGCCTTCCGAAACGGATAGTTTTTCTCGCCGTGCATCGAGAACGTGAACGTCCGGGGGTCGTCCGCGAACACGGCGGCCGTGCCGTTTCCCTGGTGGACGTCCAGGTCGATCACGAGGACGCGTCCGATCCACGCTCCGCGTCGAAGCACGCGCACCGCCACGCCGATGTCGTTGAGGACGCAGAAGCCTTCCCCGTGATCCGGGAACGCGTGGTGCGTCCCGCCCGCCAGGTTCGCCGCGACGCCGTCTTCGAGCGCCATCCACGCCGCGTTCACGGTCCCGCCGACCGCGAGCCGGGAGCGACGGACCAGCCCGAGCGACCAGGGGAGCCCGAGTCGTCGAAGCTCGGGACGCGAGAAGCCGCCGGTGCGGAGCTTCTCGAGGTAAGTCGACGTGTGGACGAGACGCAGATCGGACCAGCTCGCCTCCGCGGGCTCCACCACGTCGTCGGGGTCGATCGTGCCGTCGCGCTCGAGGATGGCTCGCAACGCGGTGAACTTCGACATCGGGAACGGGTGCCCCTCCGGCAGCGGGACCGAGTACCCCTCGGAGTAACTGACCCTCATCCCGGCCCGAAGCCCGGCGAGCGGCGGTTCAGAAGATCCGGAGCTGGAGGCGGAAGAGCCGACCGGGGCGCGGCAGCCCGCATTGGTCGAAGACGGTCGCGTCGGTGACGTTGTCGAGTGACGCCGTGGCTTGCAGCGTTCGGAACGGTCCGCCGACGTCCCAGTCCCGGCTGAGCATCAGATCCAGTCGTCCGGACCGATCGAGCGCCAGATCCCCCGGGCCGTCCGGGTCGACGCAGAACTGTCGACCGACCACCTCGACGGCGGCGCGCCCCGTGAGACCGCCGACGAGCGGCCCGGCCAGGCTCACCGATCCGGCGATCTCGGGCTGATACTCGGCGCGCGACCCGGCCGGTGCCGCCGCATCCGTGAGCACGACGTCTTGCCATGTGAGATCTCCACCGAGCGCTACGCGACCCCATTGAACCGTCCCGAGCAACTCCAGACCCGCGGCGCGAACCTGTCGCCGGTTCTCGCGCCGAAACCGACCATCGCCCAGACCGGTCCGGACGATGGCATCGGACAATCGTTGGTGGAATAGGACGGCCTGCGCCTCGAGCTGCCCCCCCAGCGCCATCGCGGTCCCGGTCAGACCGGTCTCGAACGCGCGCAACGTCTCGGGCGCGAGGTCCGGGTTGGGCTCGAAGCGTCCGAGCGCGCCCGAGTAGAGCTCGCGAAGCGACGGGAAGCGAACGCGCCGGCTCGCACCGAGGTGAAGCCGAGTCGTGCCACCCAGATGAGCCGACGCGCCCAGACGCGCGCCCCAATCGGTGATCGGATCGCGCTCGAGCCGCCCACCCGTCTCCGGGGTGGTGCCACGATCGAGACTCAGCCCGCCGCTCGCGCGAACGTCCGACCAGAAGCCACGCCCCGCCGAGGCGAGCGGCATCTCGATCTCGCCCCCCAGCGACACGAGGCGCTGGCGAAACACCGACTCCGGCTCGGCGTCGATACGCTCCACGTGGCGCGTCTCGGACCACGTGAACGCGCTTCGGAAGACGCCCGGACCCACCTCGTGGTCCGAGAGGACGCGCGCGGTCAGGGTCCGATCGTCCGCGAGCTCCTGCCCCTCGATCGTCTCGTACGCGAGCGATTCGAACGCATCGATCCGCGTCTCGCCGACGTCGACCCCGAGGCTGACTTCGAAGTCGCCCGTCCCGAAGGGCGTCTCGCCCCACGCCGTGCCGGCCGAGACGGCGGTCATGAACCGGTTGGTCTCGGGGATCCGCCACAGCCGAGGATCCGCCACGTGAAGCTCCGGCGGCACGCCCTTCGCGGCATCGAATCCGAAGGCGGAGAGCGACACCCAGGCGCCCGACCCGGCCTCGTATCGGCTCGTGAGAAAGACGCTCGAATGGCTCAGATCGCTGTTGAGCCGGTCTTCGGTCTCCCCCGCCGGCTGCACCACGCCACCGGGGAGCGGCACCGCGTCGCGCGTTCGACGCCCGAAACCGGATTGGAGCGAGATCGTCCCCTCGCCCACACCCCACCTGCTGCCGATCCGCCCCCCGTAGACGGTGGCCCCGGTCGCGTCGACGCCCGCCTGGAGGCCGGACAGGGAGAGATCCGGATCGGCGTCTCGACGGCCGATCTCGATCGCCACCACGCCCCCGAGGACGTTGGGGCCGTGGAGCACGGACGAGATGCCGCGATACAGCTCGACCTCGCGCGCCGCGTCGACCGGGATCACTGAGAGATCGCTCCGCGCGTCCCACCCCAAGGTGAGAGGGATCCCGTCGACCAGCACGGCGACCTGCCGGGACTCGGTCCCGCGCAGGGTGAGCTGCGCCTCGCCGCGGGAGTTCTCGCGCACCTGGACGAACGGGATGTCGCGAAGCGCTTCCTCGAGCAGGGGCACCGGCCCCACGCGAGGGGACTCGAGGTCGAGCCGCACCGCGCTCGCCCCGGACACGGTCGCCAGGGGTCTCGTCGCCTGCACGCTCAGCTCGGGCATCTGGAACCGGGTCGCCTCGGCGGCTCGCCGCGTGCTGTCCGGCTCCTGGGCTCGCAGCGCCGGGGCGGCGCAGACGAACGCGACCCGACCGATGACTCCGAGCGCGCGTCGCGCGCCTCGTCGCGCCCGAGGACCGGGCGACCGATGGCCGCGAGCCTCCGGCCCCGCCGGCGTTACGCCGGGGGCCCCCGTCTCTCGCTGTGTGTAGGTCATACCCGCGGCTTCCTCGTCGCAGTGGTCCCGAGGAGAGACGCTCCGAGAGCCAAAACCGCTGCAATCACCGAGCCCAGCCCGGCGACGTCGCCGTAGCGCACGTACAGCGTCTCCTCGTCCGTCGTCATCACATCCGCCACGAACGCGGCCGGCTCGAACAGGTTCGTCGCCTGCGAGACGCGACCCAGCGGATCGACGATTTCGGACACCCCCGTATTACCAGACCGCGCGACACCCATTCGGGTCTCGATCGCCCGCATGACGAGGTGCGCCGGGTGCTGGAAAAGCGCGCTCGATCGACTCCACCAGGCGTCCCTGCCGAACCACGAGTCGTTGGTGATGTTGACGAGGAAGTCGGCCCCGCTCCGACGGTAGTGTCGCGCGAGCGGCGAGAAGATCGACTCGTAGCAGATCATGATCCCGAACGACGGCCGTCCCAGCGCGCTCTCGACCTGGCTCGGCTCGACGAACCGCCCCACGCCGAAGCGACCCATGAACGCCATCCCGGCGAACCACTCCGGCGGGAGGAACGGGACCCGTTCGACCATCGGGACGAGGAACCGCTTGTCGTACCGACTCGGCCGCTCGAACCCCGGGCGATAGTGAAACGCGGAGTTGAACGGCTCGTGCCGCCCCTCGCCGAGATCGCGAGCCCCCAACGCGCCCATCAGCACGTCCGCTTCCAGCCGTCTGCCCAGATCGGTCGCCCACTCGTCGATCTGCCCCCCTCCGGGGTATTCGAGCGACGGAATCGGCTCCAGATAGACCGGCGCCATCGTCTCGGGCATCACCACCAGATCGAGCTCCTCCATCCCTTCCCAGGGTGCGGCGAGATTCGTGGCGGCCCGAATCGCCGTGTCGGCGGCGACCCAGGGATCGTCCAGCTTGATGTGCTCCGGCACGTTGGGCTGGATCACCCCGACCCGCGCGGCGGGACGCAGCTCGATGTCGTCCCAGCGCGCCAGCGAGTACCCCACCGGCGCGCCGATCACCAGCGCGAGAGCGATGGCCGGCTCCAAGCCGCCCCGGAACCCACGCTCGCGCACCCCGAGCAGCCCGATCGCGATGAGCGCGTTCACCGCGGCGAGCCAGAGCGAGAGCCCGCGCGATCCGACCAGATCCGCGGCGCCGATCAGTTGCGGGTGACCGGTGAGGCTGTCACCGAGCTGCATCCACGGGAACGCGACGTCGGGGAGATGGCTGCGCAGCCACTCCTGGGCGACCCAGAAGACCGGGAGCACGAACCAGACGGGCCACCGCAGACGCGTGCGCACGGTGTGCACCCCCCAGAGCGTGAGCGACGCGAACCAGGCCATGACCAGGATCGGCACGAGGAAGGCGAGCACGGCGAGCCACGTGTAGAAGATCAGCGCGACGAGGAGCCAATAGAAGACGAGCGTGAAGTAGATCAGCCCGAAGAAGAAGCCCCCGGCCCGCGCCTGTCGGGCGCCGTCGCTCCCCGCGGGCAAGTCCTCCAGCCACACGATCAGCGGTACGAGCGCGACGAACGACGGGATCGCCATGTGAAACGGCGGGAACGCGAGCGCCATCAGGATCCCCGACAGGGACGCCGGGATCGGTCGCGCGGGTAGAACCCGGTCCCGCCACCCGCTCATTACGCGAGCTCCAACGCGGCGTCGAGCGCGCCTTCGGCCGCGGCGATCGTGTCGGCGACATCCCCCGCGGTGTGCGCCGTGGAGACGAACCCCGCCTCGAACGCGGACGGCGCGAAGAAGACCCCTCGCTCCAGACACGCGCGGTAGTACCGCGCGAACAGCTCCACGTCCGCCCCCTTCGCGTCGTCGAAGTCGAGCACCGGTCCTTGCGTGAAGGACACGCCCCACATCGATCCGATCGCCTGGCCGCTCGCCGGGACCTCGCGCGAGCGAGCGGCCGCCAGGATCCCTTCGACGATCGCGCGCGCGGCGGCCTCGAGCGCATCGAACGGGTCGGTCCGCTCGAGCTCGTCGAGCTGGGCCAGTCCGGCCGCCATCCCGAGCGGGTTGCCCGACAGCGTCCCCGCCTGGTAGACCGGTCCGTCCGGAGCCACCCGCTTCATGATGTCTCGCCCCCCCCCGTACGCCGCGACGGGCAAGCCTCCACCCACCACCTTCCCGAGCGTCGTCAGATCCGGCGCGATCCCGAACCGCTCCTGCGCCCCCCCGCGCGCGACGCGGAACCCCGTCATCACCTCGTCGAAGATGAGAAGCGCCCCCTCGTTCGCGCAGCGTTCGCGCAGCCCGGACAGGAACCCCGCGCGCGGGGCGATGAGCCCGGCGTTTCCGGCCACCGGCTCGACGATGGCCGCCGCGATCCGATCGCGGTGTCGATCGAACGCGGTGTCCACGGCTTCGAGGTCGTTGTAGGGCACCGCCACGGTGAGCCCGGACACGGGCTCGGGTACCCCGGGCGAGTTCGGCAGCCCGAGCGTCGCGACCCCGGAGCCGGCCGAGACCAAGAACGAATCGGCGTGCCCGTGGTAGCAGCCTTCGAACGTGAGGATCAGGTCGCGACCTGTGGCGGCGCGTGCGAGACGGATCGCCGACATGGTCGCTTCGGTTCCGCTGTTCACGAACCGGACGACGTCGATCCCGGGGACCGAGCGGACGATCCGCTCGGCGAGCTCGACCTCTCGGTCGTTGCAGGCGCCGAAGCTCAACCCATCCCGTGCCGCTCGCGTGACCGCCTCGACGACGGCCGGGTGCGCGTGCCCGAGGATGAGCGGTCCCCACGACAACACGTAGTCGAGGTACCCCCGGCCATCCGCGTCGTAGATACGCGCCCCCTCGCCCCGACTCGCGAAGAACGGGTCGAGCCCGACCGAGCCGAACGCGCGGACGGGCGACGAGACGCCACCCGGCATCACCGCCCGAGCGCGGGCGACCAGCTCGGTCGCTCGACCGCTCACGTCAGCGTCCCCACGCGGTGTCGAGCCCGAGCCCGGCGATCGGCAGCGCTCGGGCGAGGCGATCCGGACGCGGCGCGGGTCGAACGATGTCCCGGATCGAGCCTCCGAGATCGTAGTCGCCGGCGTGCTCGATCTTCGCGCGGACCAGGCTCCCGACCGCTGGCGCCCGATCGCCCCACAGCACCGTGACGCCGTCGACGTCGTCGGCCTGACCGGCGGTGCGCGCGCGCACGGGGACCGCCTCGGGGGCCGCCGCGCCGTACAACGTCTCGATCACCGGGTCGTCCCGATCCGCCGGTCCATCGATGATCGCGATCCGCTCGCGTCCGATCTCGGCGGCCAAGCGATCCGCGCTCGCCGCCCGCTGTACCTCGATCACTTCCTCCAGACGCGCCATCGCGATGTCGTCCGGCACGTAGTGCTCGCTCATGCCGGTCGCTCGCGTGCCATCCTGCGGGGAGAACGCGAACGCCCCGAGCCGATCGAACGCCGCGTCGTCGAGAAACTCGATGAGCTCCGCGAACTCGTCATCCGTCTCACCGGGGAACCCGACCAGGACCGTCGTTCTCAAGGTGAGGTCAGCGACCGTATCTCTAAGCCAGACAACCTTTTGACGGAGCGTATGGTTGCGCTCGGGTCGCCTCATTCGCTCCAGGACGCCGTCGCTCGCGTGCTGGATCGGCATGTCGATGTACGAGAGGAGCCGGCTCTCGGTCGCCATCAACTCGACGAGCGATTCGCGGAGCCCCGCCGAATAGATGTAGAGCAGACGGAGCCACGGGATCGAGGTCTCGGCGAGCAGCGCGCGCACGAGCGTCGCGATATCGGTCCCGTCGCGCATCTCGCGCCCGTAGTGCGCCAGATCCTGCGCGACCAGGTTGAGCTCCACCGCGCCCTGCGCTTCGAGACGCTGCGCTTCGGCCACGAGTCGTTCCAGCTCGAACGAGCGGTGCTTCCCCCGCCACAGCGGGATCGCGCAGAACGCGCACCCGTGACTACAGCCCTCGCTCACCTTGAGGTAGCTGACGTGTCGGCGATCGATCGGGATCCGCTCACCGGGGTGCGGTCCGTCGCTCGCCTCGAGGTGCCCGCGCTCCACGAGCTCGGGGACCAAGCGGTCGAGGTCCCGTAGCCCCAGGAACAAGTCCACCTCGGGGAGCGATGCCGCCAGCTCGTCGCGATAGCGCTCGACCATGCACCCCACCGCCACGACCGCGCGGCAGGTCCCGGCGCTCTTGCGCTTCCCCGCCTCGAGCAGCGTCTCGATCGACTCTTCCTTGGCCGCATCGATGAACCCGCACGTGTTCACGAGGATCACGTCCGCTTCGGCGAGGTCGTCGACGCGCTCCGCGCCGTGACCCGCCAGCTCGGCCAGCATCCGCTCCGAGTCGACGGTGTTCTTGTCGCAGCCGAGGCTCACCAGGCCCAGTCGCACCGAGCTCAGCCCTCGAACGTCTGGACGCCGGGAGGGACCGTGAAGCGGAACAGGGAGTCCGGGAGCGACACCTGCGGCTCGAGCGCGGAGAGCGTGACGGTGCGGACCGACTCGTTCTCCTCTTCGATCCGGAAGCGTCGCACCAGCCCGTCGGAGACCGCGATCCAAACGCGCACGCCGCGATAGCGACCGCGCTCGCGCGGGGTGAGCGTGACCACGAGCGTCTCGACATCCGAGACGGTCTCGCGACCCGTGTAGACGCCGCTGTAGCGCGTACGCGCTTCGGACAGGATCTGGCCCAGCACGTCCACCGTCCCCGCCTCGGCCCCCGTCCCGAGCCGCGATCGGATGACCTGGTCGGGCTGCTGCGACGGCTGGTACGCCCAGAAGAACGTCCCGTCCGCCACCAACACATCGCCCGGCGGCTCGTCGAACGCCATGCGGAAGTGACCGCTCCCACGCTGGTACCAGGTCCCGTGCCCCTCGCTCACGCGATCGAGGAGCGGGACTTCCATCCGCTGCGAGAACGCCGCTCGGAGCGAGGTGACGCGATCGTACGCGGTCTCCGCGACCGCGAGCAGCGAGTCCACGTCGACGTCCGCCGGGGCCGTGAGGCCCGGGGGCGTCGCCTCGGGCTCCCCCGCGTCGCCCGGGCCCGCGGCCGGCGCTCCCGCGGAGCCCCTCTCGGGGTGGTCATCGGCGCGGGGCTCTCGCCCGGCGCTTGGGGGGCGCGTCGCGACGGCACCCGCCCCGTCGTTCGCCGCGCGCCCATCCCGCGCGGGGCTCGAATCGGCGGGGGGCGCGTCGCGGTCGACGCGCGTCGCCGGATCGGACGCGGCCGG
>JAKSCH010000529.1 GCA_022360695.1 Gemmatimonadota bacterium | reverse complement strand
GCTGAGCGCCGGCGCCGCGCCCAGCGTATCGCCCTCGATCAACACGTCGGAATCGAGCGATCCGGGCTCGATGTCGATCAGCCGGTCGCCGAGCAGCCCCTGGGTCCGCACGCGCGCGCGCGAGTCGGCGCGGATCTGGTCTCGGACGTCGACGTTGATCTCGAGCCAAACGGACACGGCCTCGCCCGTGGCGGGGCGCAGCTCGGGGCGGATGAACTCCACCCGCTCGACCTGGCCTACGTTCTGACCGGCCACTTGCACCTGCGCGCCGCGCGTCAGCCCCGACGCCGACTGCATGAGGGTCACCAGACGGTAGCGGGAGCCGAACACGTCCCCGATCTGCCCCACGAAGAACACGCCGACGGCGAGGATGACGAGCGCCAGGATCAGCACGAAGCCAACCCGTACCTGATCCCACGTGATGGGGTTCGATCGGCGCATGTCCCAGGTGAGCTCCCTTGTCGTGTCCCCGGACGGCCGCTACGCGTGGCGACCCTGTTCCAGCTCGAGCACGTTCGTATCTAGCTCAAGAACGTGCGTACGTACGAGTCTTCGGACGAGAACATCTCTTCCGGCGTCCCGTTGAAGATAATCTGTCCGTCCTTGAGGAGCGCTGTCTCCGTCGCGATCCGGGCGGCGGACCGGATGTCGTGCGTCACGACCACCGCGCATACCGAGAGCTCGCGACGAAGTTTCAGGATCAGCTCGTCGATCGTCCGCGTCGTGATCGGATCGAGTCCGCTGGTCGGCTCGTCGAACAACAGGATCGGCGGTTTGTGGACGATGGCGCGCGCGATCGCGACGCGCTTTCGCATCCCCCCCGACAGCTCGGCGGGGAGCAAGCGAAGGACGTCATCGGGATCGAGGTCGACGAACGAGAGCACCTCGTGTACCCGTTCCATGATCGCTTCGTCGCCCATCCCCGTGTGCTCGTACAGCGGGAAGGCGACGTTGTCGAACACATCGAGCGAGTCGAACAACGCGGAGCCCTGAAACACCATCCCCATGCGCTCGCGTAGCTCGAGGACGTCGACGTTCGACACGGCGCTGATGTCGCGGCCCTCCACCAACACTTCGCCGGAATCCGGGAGCAACAGCCGTAGGATGAGACGCAGCACGGTCGACTTCCCGACTCCGGATCCGCCCAGGATGCACAGCGTCTGGCCCGCCCCGACGCCCATCGTGATGCCGTTCAACACGTGGTTGTCCCCGAACGAGAGGCGCACGTCGCGGAGCTCGACCAGGTCGGACGACCGTTCCGGAGTCGTCGCGGTCTCGAGCTCGCGGCGTGCTTCGGCGCGCACCTCCTCGGCGAACGCGGCGCCGTCCCGGGTCGGGTCGTTCGGGGACTCCGTCATCCGACGAACAGCACGATCAGGATCTGCGTCAAGAAGTAGTCGACCGCGAGCACGAGGATCGAGGTCGTGACGACGGCCTGCGTCGTCGCCCGTCCGACGCCTTCGGTCCCGCCCGTCGTCCGCAACCCGTAGAAACAGCTCGTGACCGCCATGATGCCGCCGAAAGCGAGCGGCTTCACGAGCCCCTGGATGAGATCGATGGGGATGTAGCGGAGCACGAAACCGGTCTGGGCGAGGGTTTCGTACACGGATCGCATATACAGCTCGGCCGTGAGATCGAGCTTCACCACGGCGATCAGCAGACCGCCGAGGATGGCCACCAGATCCGCCACGATTGTGAGCAGGGGCAGCATGATCAACGCGGCGAGGAAACGCGGCGCGACGAGCTTGCGGATCGGATCCACGCCCATCGTGCGGAGCGCATCGACTTGCTCGGTCACCCGCATGGCGCCGATCGCCGCGGCCATGCCGGCGCCGGCCCGACCCGTCACCATGAGGGCGGTGAGGACGGGACCGAGCTCCCGGACGGTGCTCGCTCCCACCAGACGTCCGATGTAGATGGTGGCCCCGAACCGCTCCATCTCCACCGCCGACTGGAGCGCGAGCACCATCCCGGTGAACAACCCGGTGAGCACGACGATGAAGAGCGAGGCGACGCCGATCGTGTCCATCTGTTGGACGACGTCGCGGCGGTAGAACGGGCGAGTGACGCAGGAGCGGAGAAGACGAGCGAGGAGCGTGAAGTACTCGTGCACGGAGACCGCGATGCCGAACACCGCGTTCCTGGCGAGTCGCGCCGCGGATCGGCTGGCGGAAGCCACGTTTCTTGGCGTCTCCGAGGGTTCGACGTATGTTCGCGCCCGATCGCCAGCGTGCCTCCGGCCCGGACAGCGCGCCTTCGACCCCAGGCGTGAGGGGCGAGGTTACCGGCCCCCACCGATGCGATGCAAGATGACCGCACGAGGGCCTCGATCGTCGTGAAACCGAGCGAGCCGCGGCCCTGCACACCCCGAAGGAGGAGCCTCCACGTGAATAGAACCGGATCCATACATACAGCGGACGCACCCGCCGCGGTCGGTCCGTATTCACAGGGCTACTGGGCCGGCGAGCTCTTCTTCTCGGCGGGTCAGGTCGGATTGGATCCCGGCTCCGGCGAGATGGTAGGAGAGGATGTCGAGACGCAGGCGGCCCGGGTCATGGACAACCTCGACGCCGTGCTGACCGAAGCCGGGGTGTCGTTCGCCGATGTCGTGAAGACGACCATCTTTCTCGCGGACATGGGAGACTTCTCGACCGTCAACGAGATCTACGCGGCGCGCTTCGAGCCGCCCTATCCCGCGCGATCCACGGTGGCGGTGAAGACGCTTCCGAAGGACGCGTTGGTCGAGATCGAGGTCATCGCGCGAAAGGCCGGTTGAGCGCGCCATAGGCCGACCGGGTGCATGGGAAGAGGGAGCGAACATCGCGGGGTGAGAGGGAGCGGATGGTGACTGGTGTCGCCTGCGGTCTTCAAAACCGTTACGAGGCGTTCACGCGTCTCGGGTGGGTTCGATTCCCACACGTTCCCGCCATCTTCGCCGCGGCTTCGATCGCCTTCGCGACCGGGGTCTCCGCGCAGGACCCACCCATCCCACCCCCGTCGAATCCGGACTCGGTGTCCCCGGCGGCGAACGATCCCGGGGCCCGGGCGGCGGCCGATTCGCTCGAAACCGACGGTCTCCCCGCCGACACGCTGGCCCCGGTGACGCCGCTCGGCGCGCTCGCCCGCTCGATGATCGTGCCCGGGTGGGGACAGCTCGAGGTGGGACGTCCTTCGCGCGCGGCGATCTACTTCGGGGCGGAGAGCCTGTTCCTGTTCATGGTGTTCAAGTCGAGTCAGAAGCTCTCCGTCGCCAAACGCTCGGTGCCGACCAACGACGCGTTGGTCGAGGCGCGGACGCGCCAGCGGGAGAACTGGATCGTCCTCGCGGCGTTCACGGCCTTCATGAGCGGCATCGACGCGTGGATATCGGCTCAGTTCTGGGATTACGAGCCCTCGATCGGGCCTCCGGCGGACGGCTCGGTCGGGGTGGCGCTCGGGTTCGAGGTCCCGGTCCCCTGAGCGCCGTGGGGGGCGACTCGCCCATCGGCGTCTTCGACTCCGGCGTCGGTGGACTCACCGTGCTCCGGGCGCTGCACCGGAGTTTGCCCCGCGAGTCCACGATCTATCTCGGAGACACGGCTCGGGTTCCGTACGGGCCGAAGTCGCCGGATACCGTCCTCCGCTATGCTCGCGAGGCCGCCGCGTTCCTGACCGGACGCGGCGTGAAGGGGATCGTGATCGCGTGCAATACCGCCACGGCGCACGCGAAGCGCGCGTTGACGGATGCGTTGGAGATCCCGGTGATCGGGGTCGTCGAGCCCGGGGCGGCGGCGGCGGCGGCGGCGAGCCGCTCCGGCGCCATCGGTGTCATCGGCACGCGCGGCACGATCGAGAGCGGGACGTACGAGCGCGCCATCCTGCGCGCGCGCCCGGACGCGTCGGTGTTCTCGGAACCGTGCCCGTTGTTCGTGGCCCTGGCGGAAGAGGGCTGGGTGGACGGCGACGTGGCCGAGCTCACGACCCGCCGATACTTGGAGCCGCTGGTGTCGAGGGGCATCGACACGCTTCTGTTGGGGTGCACGCACTACCCGTTGCTCGCGCCGCTCATCGAGCGCGTCGTGGGACCCGAGGTAGAGCTCGTGGATTCCGCCACCGCGACCGCGCGCGCGACCGCGGCCCGGCTCGACGAGCGCGGTCTCGCGGCGGCGGATCGCGAGGCGAGGCGGGAATACTACGTCACCGACGACGAGGCCCGGTTCTCGGAGATCGCGGATCGGTTCCTCGGAGCGCCCGCCCGTCGCGTCGCGCGCGCCTCCCTGGGTGACGTGAGCCCGTAGGGCCGCCGCCCCCGGTCGGGCCGCGGGCGCGGGTCAGCCCTCGAATCGCTCGAGTCGGATCTCGTCCGCCGACACGACGGCGAAGCTGCCGTGGTGCACCCAGTCGCCCGAATTCAGATAGAACCGGTTCTTCTCGACCTCGGTCAACTCGGGGCGGTGCGCATGACCGAGCACGACGAGGTCCAGGTCGTTTCGCTCCGCGAGCACGCCGGCCGCGTACGCCGCCAGCGGCTCGGCCCGCGCTCCATCGGCCTCCGGTCCCGAGACGTGGACCTGCTCCGTTCGGCTCGCGATCCGTGCGAGCGGCACGCCGACGTCCGGGTGGATCCAACGAAACAGCGTCCGTCCGAACGTGCTCCGCGTGAGCGTCTTGAGCGCTCGGTACCCCCAGTCGGCGCCCCCCAGGCCATCCCCGTGCGCAACGTACGCGCGACGGCGGCCCACGTCGGTCACGACGGGACCCTCGAGCACCTCGAGTCCGATCTCGTCACGGAGGAAGCTCCCACCCCACGCGTCGTGGTTGCCGCCCACGAACCGGATCGCCATCCCATCCTCGACCAGCGCGCGGAGACCCGCGAGCACGCCCATGTATCCGCGCGGAACGACCCGTTTGTATTCGAACCAGAAATCGAACAGGTCGCCGTTGATGAGCAGATCGTCGCCCCACCGCGGCGCCTCGGCGAGAAAGGCCAGAAACGAGCGCTCGTTCTCCTCGGGCACCGCGCCCAGGTGGACGTCCGATACCACGATCGTTCGGTCCGACATGCGCGGAAGCTCGGGGCGGTGGGCCCGCGAGGGCAACCTGGGGCGTACGTTGACACCTTCGCGGGTTCGGGGTAGCACGTAGCGGACCCCGACGGCTCGCCCGGTCGAGCGCGTCGGGAACGACGGCGTGAGCGCGGGAGGGGAACGTGACCGGAGTCTTCGATTTCCGAGTGCGCTACGCGGAGACCGACCAGATGGGACGGGCGCACCATCGCCACTACCTCGTATGGTGCGAGTCGGGGCGAACGGCCCTCATGCGAGGCAACGGGGTGTCCTACGCCGAGCTCGAGCGAGCCGGCGTGCTGCTGCCGGTGTCGCGCGTCGAGATCGAGTACCGCGCTCCGGTCGCCTACGATGACGAGGTGCGACTCTACACGCGCGTGGATCGCCTGCGGTCGCGTGAGATCGTGTTCGCGTATCGGTTCGTCAAGCGGGTCGACGGCGCGCTCGTCGCCCGCGCGCGGATCCACCTCGTCTGCGCCGATTCGGAGGGTCGACCGACGAGGCTTCCCGCGAAGGTACGCGAGACTCTCGGTCGCTTGGCCGGCGCAACCCCGGACTCGTAGCTTTCGCTCCGTGAAGCGTATCGTCGTTCGATCGATGGTTGCGACCCTCGCCCCTCTCCTCGCGAGCTGCGGCGGCGGGGCCCAACGTGGCGCTCCCCTCGCCGACCCCTCCGAGCTCGCCTCGGTCGCGCGAACGGAGTCGACGCTGGACAGCACGCTCCTGGTCCAGTTCGAGTGGGACTACGCCGACGAGCGCGGACCGCTACGCGGCGAAGGCGCCGCCCGGGTCAACCCGCCGGATCATCTTCGCATCGATCTGTTCACGACCGCGGAGGGGTCGCTGGCCGCCGTGCTCGTGGATGCGATGCTCGACCACAACGGAGATCTCGAAGGGGTCGAGCTCCCGCCCGCGTCGTTCTCCTACGCGATGGCCGGTCTGTTCCGGCCCGGCCCGGGCGCACCGACGGCGGGATTCGAGAGCGACGGTCTTCACGTGCTCGAGTACGAGTCGGGCCCCGGAGCCACGCGTTCGTTCTATCTGTCGAACGGCCGGTTGACTCGCGTCGAGGAGCGGCGGAACGGACGCGTCGAGCGTCGGATCGTGCTCACGTGGGGAGAGAGCTCGCACTGGCCCCGTGAAGCTTCGTATCGAGATGATGTCGAGCCGCGTACGCGCGTGCGGTGGGAGCTCCTACGCGTGCGGCCGCAGTCCGAACCCTGGCCCGAGCCAACGTATGAGTTACCGAAGAACCGCCAAAATCCTTAGCCTGCCGACGCTTGCGTTTTCGATCGGATGCTACAGCTTCTCGGGTGGCGGAGGGCTGCCGGACCACATCCGCACGGCGTACGTCGCGCCCGTCGACAACCAGAGCACGCAGTTCGGGCTCTCCGAGTCGTTGACCCAGCAGTTGCTGGAGGCGGCTCGACAGCGGCTGGGGTTGCGGTTAGCCTCCGAGATCGAAGCCGACGCGATCATCACGGCGACGATCCGCCGGTACTCCGACGACGCCGTGAACTTCGACGCCGTCACCGGGACGGGCGCGGACATCTTCCAACGACGGGTTTCGATCTCCGCCTCGGTGGAGATCCTCGACCGGGCGAACAACGAGATCATCTGGAGCAGCCAAGCACTCACCGGAGCCGGTGAATACGAGCCGAGGACGGAATCCGAAGAGCAGGGGTCGATGGTCGCACTCGAGAACCTCGTCCAGCAGATCGTGGACGGCGCGCAGTCGCAGTGGTAGGGCGATGACGCCGCGCGGCGTTCGGCGGGTGGACGAGCTCGGGGCCAGTCGGGTCGGCTGTCTCCTGAGCGCCCTCGTGCTTCTCGTCGCCGGGTACGTGGGCGTCGAGTACGTGGGCGCCGAGATCGACTACCGCTCGCTCTCGAGCCAGGTCCAGCGGACGGCGGTGGCCGCGCGCGAGACGCCGGACGACGGGCTCGTCGGGCAGATCCGGGACAAAGCCGCGGAGCTCGGGCTGCCGGCATCCGCGGGTGCCCCCTCGATCCGGCGCCCCGCTCAGAATCGGGTCACGATCTCGGTCTCGTATCCGGACAGCATCACGTTCTTCGGTCGTTGGCATTGGGTCCTCGATCGGAGGATCCAGGTGGATCAGAGCTGGTAGCTCGAGCCGTGCATCCGATCGACTCGCCGGACTGCCCTGGTCGGTCCGAGGCGACCTCCGCGCGTAGGCCAAGATCATGAGACACCTCCTCGCCCTCGGACTCGTGCTCGCCGGCGTATGGGCCCTGTGGTCGTGGCATTTCACGCCGCTGCTCCTGACCTTCGGTGCCGTCTCGATCGCGT